>NZ_JAIPME010000001.1 GCF_019957155.1 Anaerococcus murdochii
GAAGATGATTTTACCCCTTTTAGAAATATTATGAATGAATGGTATGCAAGAGATACTTCAAGAAAAATACAATCTACATTTAGATCAAAAGGAGAAAGCGGAAAGCATACGGCAAGCACTCCACCTTATGGCTACATCAAAGATGAAAAAGACAAAGATAAGTGGGTTGTAGATGAAAAAGCAGCCGAGATAGTAAGACGAATATTTAATCTTACAATGGACGGAGCAGGACCATACAAAATAGCAAAGATACTGGAAGCGGATAAGATAGATATACCCGCTTATCATCAGAAAAAATTGGGATATGGATTACATCAAAGCAAAAACTTTGAATATCCTTATCGTTGGTGTAGCTCCACAATTGCAAGTAATCTTAAAGAAAAAAGAATACTTAGGGCATACAGTTAACTTTAAAACAAGAAAGCATTTCAAGGATAAGAAAAGTAAATATGTATCCGAAGATAATTGGCTCATCTTTGAAAATACTCACGAAGCCATCATAGACCAAGAAACCTTTGATAATGTGCAAAGGATAAGAGGAAAATGTAAAAAGGTATCCTGATGGTTGGGGCGAATATCACCCACTAACAGGACTGATGTATTGTGCAGATTGTGGAAGCAAGATGTATGTTCATAGGACAAATAACTATAAGAATATTCCTTATTATGTTTGCAGTAATTATAAGAAAGTACCTTGCGGAAACGCTATGTCCATCAGCTCATAGGATAAAAGCAGAAGTAGTCTTAAACCTTATCCAAGAAACATTAAAAGATATAAAAAATTATCTTGATGAAGATAATGAAGCATTTATTCATTCCATTCAAAATGAAATGGAAGAAAAGGAAAAGGCACATATAGAAAAGAAAAAGATAAGATTAACAGAAAGCCAAAACAGGCTTCAAGAGCTGGAACGATTGATGTGCAGAATTTATGAAGATATGATTTTAAATAAGATACCGAATAATCGCTATGAAATTTTAAATAACCAATATGAAACTGAGCAACTCACGTTAAGTAAAGAGATTAAAGACTTAGAGCTTGTAATATCAAGATATGAAAAGGAAACAGATAAGGCAAGAAAATTCATATCCCTTATTAGTCGTTATGAAAACTTTGATAATCTCACAAACACAATGATAAATGAGTTTGTAAAGAAGATAATCATTCATGAAAGAGATAGGAAAGGCAGTCAAACATCAAAGCAAAAGATAGAAATATATTTTAACTTCATAGGAAATTATGAAGTGCCAAAAGAAGAGTTAAGCGAAGAAGAACGATCAAAACTTGAGGAAGAAGAACGAAAAATTAATGAGAGAAGAGACAGACTTCATCAAAATTATCTAAAGCGTAAAGCAAATGGAAAACAACAGGAGTATGAGGAAAGGTATAAGGAAAGGAGAGAACAGAAAAAAACAGGAGAAGTTAAAGGTTTTGAAAAGGGCAGGTATACTGATGAAGGATTATAAAAACAAGGGAATCATTTAAAGAGAGCGTGTAAAAATTACACGCTCTAAATTTATGTTTTATAATATTGGGATAAATTTCTTTAGTTAAGCATACTTCTATATTTACTTGGTGTGATACCATAAGTTGATTTGAATATTTTAGCAAAATGTCCTGTGTGTGTATAGCCAACTTTTTCTGCTATCGTAGATATTTTATACTCGGGATTTTTCAGCAATAATAATGCCCTATTAAGCCTTAGTTCTTTTAAGTACTCGTAGGGAGGAACACCGTAGTATTTGCGAAAAGCTAATTGAAATCGTGCAGGACTCATTAAAGCAATTTTAGAGAGTTCAAGTCCGTCAATATGAACCGATAAATCTTTTTTCATAGCTGATACAGCCCTTTTCAGATTTTGCTTATCTTTTTTAGTTAAGACAACGGATATATTTTTTTCCTTTTCTTCTAACTCTGTAATTATGATAGATAATAGTTCCATAACTTTGCTTTCCAAATATAAAGGCAAAATCTTTTCCTTCAGCTTGGGATTCTCTTATCTGTTGAAATATAAAATTCAACTGCGGAGAATTTTGAGTTTTTAACAAATAAGAATTAAGAATCTTTGCTTTTTCATATTCAAAATCATCATATTTTAATTTTAAGAAAGTATCAAAGTATTCTTTGGTTAGGATTATTTTCGTAAACTTTACAGGCTTATTTGCCTCACAATAGGTATAAGTTTTCTTTTCTGTATTTAAGTAACAATATATACCTTTTTCTACATTATTTAACTTTCTGCCACCGACTTTAAATGAACTGCTTTCTGTTTCAAATTGGCTAATCTCTAAATACTTTTCAGATACTTCGGTTATTTTCTCCATTGTTTCATTTGGAGTAAAGTTAGCAATTAAAATTAGAATTAAACGGCTGTCAAATTTTAGTATGCGAAAAGTACCTTTGCCAAAATGGGGATCTATTTTAAAGATTTGTTTGTTTTCAGTTGATAAAGTTGGAACAGGAATAAAAGGAGCGTCATGTACTAAGTTTGTTAAATAATCAATAACTGTTCTATCCATCAATTCTACTCACCTCTTTTAATATCACAAATTTATTTTATTATATCACAAATTTATAAAAATGTAAATAGAAATACTGATAAAAAGCTTATAAATAAAGGGATTACAAGGAATATCAAAATTCATAGTTAGATTTTGAGTTATAAAAAATTAGCTTTATAATGAATGTAGTTAGTTAGATACGGCTAACAATTATGAAAGGAGATGGAATAACTAATGGAAAAAAAGAAGACAGGGATATCTTATGTATTCCAATTAGCAAAAGATGAGAGAAAAAAGCTACATTTAGGAATGTTTTTATCTGTCATTTCTGCGGCTTTATCATTAGTTCCTTATTTTGTAGTTTATAAGATATTACTAATGATATTCCAGAAGAATATTTCGTATACAGAAATTTTAATGTGGGCAGGTATAGGAATTATAAGTGCTGTTTTGCAAGCAATACTAATGTCCTTTGCGGGCATTTTATCTCATACAGCAGCTTTTAACACAATACACAGAATTAAGCTGAAAGTTGTAAATCATATTTCAAAATTTAATTTGGGATTCTTTCAAGAGCATGCCCCCGGAGAAATTAAAACATTGTTGTTTGATGATGTAGATAGAGTTGAAAATTTTTTGGCTCATAGCACTTTGGAATTAGCTCAGGCAGCAGTTGTTCCGGTTATTATGTTCATTTTCATGTTGAAATTAAATTGGATGATGGCACTTGTTATGCTTATTCCTATGATTTTGGGATTAGGAATTCCTATGATGCTAATGAAAAATTATCCGGATATGTCAACGGAGCTATCCGAAGATATTGCTGATTTAAATGCTTCGGCAAACGAATTTATAAAGGCTATGCCTGTAATAAAAATGTATCATTTAACAGCAGAAAAATTTGAACAATATAGAAGCTCATTGAATGCGTATATTACTTGTTGGAAAAAGATGTGTATGAGCTCTTGCTATCCTTTATCAATAACCTTAGTGGTTTTGGATTCAGCAATCTTATTTACATTGCCGTTCGGAGGATATTTCTTTTTGAGAAATTCTTTATCAGCAACATCCTATTTGCTATTTATTATGCTTACAATGTGCTTTTTTGTTTCGTTCTTAAATATGGTAACAATCTTTATGCAATCTATGGAGCTTGGAAGCGGATTGGATAACATAAAAAAAATAATGGATATGGATGAATTGAAAGACGGAACAAAAATCATAAACAAGAATGAGTGTATGAAAATAGATTTTAAAGACGTTACTTTCAGCTATGACGATGAAGAAACAAAAAATAAAGCATTACAACATATAAATTTATCCTTAAAACCGAATACAATAAATGCTTTTGTGGGACCTTCCGGTGCAGGCAAGACAACTGCTGCACAATTGATTGGGAGGTACTGGGATGTAACAAGTGGAGCAATTAAAATTAACGACATACCGATCAATGAATTAAAAATAGATAATTTGATGGACATTACATCATTTGTTTTTCAAGATGTATTTCTTTTGGAGGACACTCTCTATGAGAATATTCGTATGGGAACAGATACAGATGAAAATAAGATTATTGAGGCTGCAAAAGCAGCACAAATTCATGACTTTATTATGAGTTTACCGAATGGATATCAGACAAGAATCGGGGATCAAGGGGTGAAATTGTCAGGTGGACAGCAACAAAGAATCTCAATCGCTAGAGCAATACTCAAAGATTCTCCAATTATTATTTTTGATGAAGCAACTTCCTATTCAGATATAGAAAATGAGTACCAGATACAGTTAGCACTTCAAAACTTGTTGAAAAATAAAACAATCATTATGATTGCTCATCGTTTGCATACTATTAAGAATGCAGATCAAATTGTTGTATTTGATGAAGGGGAAGTCGTAGAGGTTGGAACACATAAAACTCTTTTAGAAAGAAAAGGGGTCTATGAAAGTATGTGGAACACATACACAAAAGATTACTTTGGAGAGGGGGTAAGTGCAAATGCTTAAGATTATTAGAACACTTCTGAAAGATAAAAAAGAAAAATTGTATTTACCGATTTTTCTAATGGTTATTGATTCGATAGGAAGCATTGTTTTGTATTTAATGCTCTATTTTACCGTTGTTAATATATTGCAAAATACATTAACTAAAACCTTAATCATAGAATATACGGTAATATGTTTCATCAGTATGATTGCAAGGATACTGATTTATAGGCATGCATACTATTTGAGCTTTTCAAGAGGAGCTGAAATGTGTGGAGATATGCGTTTGGATTTAGCAAATCATTATAGGAGTTTGAGCCTTGGTCATTTCCAAAAAAATAGTAGTGGTTATCTATTATCAACTCTTACAAAGGATTTGAGTAGTTTTGAACTGATCATAACGCACACTTTACCATCGGTTATTAAAACGGCAGTTACAGCAATATTGATTTTATTAGGCACATTTTTTATCGATTGGAAGCTCGCATTATTAGAGTGTTTAGTATTGCTTATCGCATATCCTATGTTGATATGGGGCAACAAATTGATAGAAAAATACGGGGCAAGAAAAAGAAATTTAAATTCTAAGATGATTTCTATTATTTTAGAGTACATTCAAGGTATGAAAGCGTTTAAGTCAGCTAATATGACAAGTGAACATTTTGAAAGAATGATAAATACACTTGAAAATGTTAGAAAGACAAGCGTAAACGCAGAAAAGAAAATGGCGTTACCTACAAGTATGTACTTTATCACAGTTAACTTTTTGCTTCCGATAGTTCTTCTTATAGGAGGATATTTGCTTATAAATGGTAGTGTTAGAACTGAACAGTTTGTGGCTTTTATGCTTATGAGTTTAGCATTATCTGCACTTCTTATTGCCTTTCAACATTCCTATGGACTATTGAAAGATTTGAAATTAGCTGCAAGTAATCTTGAGAAAGCTTATGAAACGAAGCCATTGCCTTATTCTGAAAATGAAGTTGAATTAGAAAATTTTGATATTCAATTTAAGAATGTAAATTTTTCTTATGATAGAAATAAAACGATTCTGAACAATATTTCTTTTGAAGCAAAAGAAGGAACTTCTACAGCTTTAATTGGTCCTTCCGGTGGAGGAAAAACTACAATCGCTAATTTGATTGCAAGATTTTGGGATGTAAATAGTGGAGAAATTATAATTGGTGGAAAAAATATAAAATCCATAAAACCTGATGTGTTGCTTAAATATGTTAGTCAGGTTTTTCAAGATAATGTACTGTTAACCGATACTGTTTATAACAATATCAGGGTTGGAAAACCTAATGCAACAAAGGAAGAAGTTTATCAAGCTGCAAAATTAGCTTGTTGCCATGAATTTATTTTGAAAATGAAGGATGGATATGAAACGGAAATAAAAGATGGAGGAAGTACATTATCCGGCGGTGAACGACAAAGGATTGCTATTGCAAGAGCGATTCTGAAGGATGCACCAATTCTTTTGTTGGATGAATCTACAGCTTCTCTTGATCCTGATAATGAAGCTAAAATCAATAATGCTTTGGAGCATTTAATGCAAGGAAAGACAGTTTTTGTTATTGCTCACAGATTGAATACCATTAAAAACGCTAATCAAATTATTTTGATAAATAACGGAAGAATTGAAGAACAAGGAAATCATAATGAACTTTATGGAAAAAAAGGACATTACTATGAAATGGTAAATACACAGGAAAGAGCGAAAAAGTGGATGATAAAGGAGAATAGTTATGGAGAGGCTTAGTACTTTGAAAGAAAAGACAAAAGGTAAAGTTGTTGAAATTATTGGTGATACACATTTTCAAAGCAGAATAATATCTATCGGAATAACTGTCGGAAGCGATGTTGAAGTTATCCAGAATTATAAAAAGCAACCTATTCTCATTTATTGTAGAGATACGATGATAGCTGTCAATAAGATAGAGGCAGAGAAAATAATGATGGAGGTACTTTGAGATATGAAGAAAATAACGATTGCTTTGCTGGGGCAGCCTAATTCTGGAAAATCGACTTTGTTTAATGGGTTGACAGGCTCAAATCAACATGTTGGAAATTGGCCGGGTAAAACCGTTGAGAAAAAAGAAGGCGAATTTTCGTATAAAGATACCAATTATACGATTGTGGATTTACCAGGAACTTACGGATTATCAGCAAATTCAGAGGAAGAAGTTATAACAAGAGAATATATAGAAACCGGGAACGCAGACCTAATTGCTATTATGGCAGATGCTTCACAATTAAATCGAAGTCTATTTATGCTCTCTGACTACATTGGAATAAATATTCCGGTTGTCTTAATCATGAACATGATGGATGTTGCTACAAGTCAAGGGAAAAATATAAATATAAAGGGGTTACAAAAATCCTTGAATATACCTGTCATTCCTATCGTTGCGGCAGATAAAAAGGAATACAAAGAGTTTTATGCTTTTCTGGAGCATTCAGATAGAGGAAAAATTTTATCTGACGAAAATTTAGAAAGGGCATATGAAAATATTGTTGGAGATAACTATAAGCTATTAAAAAAACATATCCCTGATAAAGGTATAGGTGTATTTTCAAAGTCGTGGATTATCGGAAAATTATTAGATCAGGATGCAAAAGTAATTGCGTTAGTAAAAGATAATGTTGAAAAAGTCGAATTTGAAGAAATAGAGAACGTATTAAAAAGCATAAAAAATGGCAATTTAATAACCGGTAATTGTAAATTTGAATGGATAGATAAACTTATCAATGCAAATGTTATTCAGAAAAAGAGAGTATTTAAGAGAAGCAAATTTGATCGTATAGCCACAAGTAAAGCTTTCGGAAAACCTATGGCTATCGGAGTTATCATTTTAGGATTAGTTGCTTCTATGCTCATCGGATTTCCGCTAATGGGGTTATTTGGGTTTGTTATACCTAAAATATCAACATTGTTGGCAAAGGGGCTTGTCGCCATTGGAGTATCAAATTGGCTGATTTCACTTTTGTGTGGAGCCGTAATGACTGCAATTACTTTTGCATTGCAAATGGCAAGTTATGTATTGGGAATTAGCTTAGTATTTGGATTCTTGGAAGATGTAGGATATATGGCAAGAGTTTCCTATGTCTTTGACAACACTATGTCGAAATTAGGATTGCAAGGAAAAGCAATTATGCCGTTCTTGTTAAGTTTCGGCTGTAATATAGGTGGAATCACAGGAACGAGAGTAATTGATTCATGGGGACAGAGGGTTATGACGATTGCATTATCTTGGGTAGTCCCTTGCGGGTCAACATGGGGAGTAGTCGGGCTTGTTACAGGAACATTCTTCGGAAAACAGGCAGTATTTGTGATATTAAGCCTATTTGCAGTTGCTTTTCTACATTTACTAATCACATATAGGATTTTCAGAAAATCGCTTTATGAGGGAAGTGAACATTTTGGAATGATTATGGAACTTCCACCATATCACAAGCCACATTGGAAAAATTTACTTTCTTCTGTAATGAATAGGATGGGAAATGTACTGAAAAGGGCATTGAGTATCATTATCCTTATTTCTGTTATATTTTGGATTCTTGCCTATACGCCTGATGGAAATATAGCTAACAGCCTTATTTATAAAGTAGGAACATTTATAGAGCCTGTAACAAAATTGTTTGGGTTACCATGGCAATTATTTATGGCTTTTGTTGCTTCTGCAATGGGAAAAGAATCGGCATTAGGAGTAATGGCATCATTATTTACTTCTTCAGGAATATGGCATGCAGTTGAGGTTAAAGGGACAGTAGATACCGCTATTCTAAGCAATAATATGTTGACAATGATTTCAAAGCCGGAAGCCTTAGCATTTACTTTTGCCTTTTTCTTCAATATGCCTTGTTTGATGGCTCTTGCAGCTACCGCACAAGAAACACATTCAAAAAAATGGACGATAAAAATAGCACTGTATTATATATTATCGGCTCTAATTATATCTTGTGTTGCATATCATATTGGACTACTGATTTTTTAAGGTGTGATAAGTATGCTTATACAACTATTAGAAGTATTGAAAAAGAAAAAGACTTGCACTTTGCAAGAACTTGCTGAACTGACAGGTGAGGATTTAGATAGTGTAAAAATGAAAATTGAATATCTCGAAAATAATGGATATTTGGTAAAAACTAAAAGGTCTGCAACAAGTAAATGCCAAAGTCAATGTTCGGGATGCTCGAATTGTGTTGTTAATCAAGATGATATTTGGATTGTAAAAGAGTAGTTTGGTTAAGTACAGAATCAAAGAATGGAGGTTAAAATGTAGCTAAGCAATGGAGGGATAAATAATGAAAACACTAAATTTTGTTATTCACATAAGATATATTTATCATTTTTTATGCTTGGAATTGCTTACACGTAGCAATAACACTTTACCAGAAACAACAAAATAGAAAATCATATAAAATATTAGTTTTTAAGCCGAGAGGACTTTTTACGTCAAAGTGTAGAAGTCCTCCTTTTTTATTCTCAAAAAGCAAAACAGAGAACTTAAAAAGGAGGATAACACAATGCCTAATAAGGAATATTACCTTTATGTCAAAGGGGAAGCTATACCCATAAGTGAAGAAGTCTACAAAGCCTATTGGAAGATAACAGAGCATGAAAAATATCTTCAGAAAAAGGATTGCAAGTATGGAGTTATTCCATTTTCATCATTAGATCATGATGGACACTTTGTAGATAACATCATAGATGAAAAAATAGACTTAGAAAAAATTGTAGAAGTCAAAATGCAAATTGAAGAACTGCATAAGGCATTAGCTACACTGACAAAAGAAGAAAGAGAGTTAATGGAAGCCATCTTCTACAGAGAAGAAAGTCTTAGGTCAATCAGCAGAAAAGAGAAAGTTACACATCAGGCAATCGGACAAAGGAGGGATCAAATTTTAGAAAAACTAAGAAAGATTTTAGAAGATAAAATCTAAAAAATGATGAAAGGTTAAGTATCAAAGAAAGGTGCTTAGCCTTTCTTTGTTTGGAACACAACAATATTGAAATGGAGGAATGAAAAATGAAAGAGTTAGAAAATGTAATGAGCCAGTTGGAAAAAGAAACTAAGAAAAAAGAACAGGTAGAAAACAAAATTAAGCAACTAAGACAAAAGAAATCACAGCTAAAAAGAAAGGCGGACACGAAACGAAAAGTAGAAAAAGGAGGCGTGTTTGAGAAATTTGAAAAACAGATAACCGGAGCAGAAGAAAGTACCGACAATGATTTAATCTATGCCTTTTTAGATTATGTACTTTCCGATAATCGAAATAGAGAAAAGCTAAAAGAACTTACAGAAATTCATTTAAAAGAAAAAGAAATCTCTTTAGAAGAAAATCCAAATCTTAAAGAGGAAAATGCAAATGATGATTTTGAAGAACTGACAGAGGAAGAATAAGGAAAACAGAAAATGTATTAGAAACTGAGATGGAGCAAAGTGAGAACATTTTAACACTTTGCTTTTTTGTGGATTTGAAAAATCTACAAAAAACAAAGTTCACAGGGGTCTAAGGGGGAGTAGCCCCCTTGAACAAATAAAAATGCTTTAGCGTTTTCGTTTCCTTAGCGGAGCTATAAGCTTTCCGCAGGAACGCAAAGCACCGTAGTCAAACGGTGTATCTTTGCGCCCTTTGAAAAAGGGAGCGAAGATACGACCTGAACATTAGGATAGTAAAATCCCAAAATTGAAAACAGATAAAGGAGGAAAAGACAATGGAAATCAAAAGTTTGCATACCCATGTAGATATTGTGGCAAGGTCAAAAGGGCATAGCGTGATTGCAAAAGCTGCATACAATGCAAGAGATAAATTACAAGATGAATACTATGGAAAAACACATGACTATTCTAAAAAAGAAGACCTTGTATTCTCAAAAATATTTCTGCCGGAACATATCCCGAAAGAGTTTTCAAACAGAGAATACCTATGGAATGAAGTTGAGAAAATCGAAAAAAGTAAAAATTCACAACTTGCAAGAAATCTGCTCTTTACACTTCCAAGAGAATTAAATGAACAGGACAGAATAAAGTTAATCAGCGAATTTATAGAAGAAAACTTTACTTCTAAAGGTATGATAGCAGACTGTAATATTCATAATCCTATGGCAAGCGATCATGAAGAACAACCACACGCCCATATCCTACTTACCCTTAGAGAAATAGACAAAAAAGGGAATTGGAAACCGAAATGCAGAAAAGAATATATCCTTGATGAAAACGGAGAAAAGATAAAACTGAAAAGTGGAAACTATAAATCAAGAAAAGTAAATTTGAACGATTGGAATGAACCTGACAAAGCAAAAGAGTGGAGAGAAAACTTTTCAAAGAAAGCAAACGAATACTTGGCAAGAAACAACATAAATAAAAGGATAGATCCACGCACCTTTAAAGAACAAGGCAGAGAAGAACTCCCGCAAATTCATTTAGGCACAAGCAGTTATCAGATGGAGAAAAAAGGCATACAGACAGAGAGAGGAAACCAAAACAGAAAAATCATCGCCTTGAATTTAGAATTTAGAAAATTAAAAGAGGAGCTATCCAAACTTACGTCTTGGATAGGCTCGTTACTTGGAAGTCTGCAAGTAAAATATGATGAATACAAACAGGAGAAAAAAGAAGAATATGAGAACAAGGCGGAACTCTTTAATCTCTATGAGTACATCAGTATTTATTATGACTTACAGGGAGAAAAAGCAAGAAAGTTAAATCCCTATGCAAGCAACAAAAAGATAGGTGCAGACCTAAGACGATTTTCCAAAGCAAGAATATATCTGAAAGGCAACAATCTTAAAACCATAGCCGACCTACAAGAAAAGATAAGCACATTACAATCCCAAAATAAGAAAATTAGTCAAGACATTAAGGCGAAAACCACAAGAATAGAAAACTTAAATAAATGCTTTGCCTATGCGGACATCATCAAGGATAACAAAAAAGTCTTTGAGGAATGGAACAGTAAATCCCTATTCAAAGACAGCTTTTACAATTCCCATAAAGATGAGATAGATAAATATAAAAGAGCAAGGGCAATTCTTGAAAAGATAACAGGCTCATCGGCGATTAAGTCTAAAGACTGGAAAAAAGAAATCCAAACCCTTGAAGATGAAATATCGAGACTCAACAGACAATCACAATCAATCAAAGAAGAGTACGAAAGTATCAACCATATCAAGTATGCAGTCAAGACAGTCAATGACGATTATGGCATAGACCTAAGTATTGAAATTGACAAGGCAATCAAGAGAGGAGAAAAAGAAAGTATCATAGAAAAGATAAAAGAGTATAAGCAAGATAGTGATAGTTTTAATAAAAAAAGACAAATGACTAAAGACTATTACAAAAATCAAGAAAGATAAGACCTGGTAAAAATATCTTATCCAAGCTATAATATGACCAAGAAAATAAAGGCAGATCGAGGAGGTAATAGAGATGAATAAAAGGCAAGAGATAATAAATGAACTCATAAAAGCAGATCAAGATGGAACATATAAAACCTACAAAAGCACAGAAGAAATAAAATCAATGAACAATGAGGAAATACAGATTATATATTCCAACATGAAAAACTATCTATCAGACAAAAGAACACACACAAACTACTAAAGGTGGAAAAGCAAAATAAGAGCAGAAAAACAATAAAAGGTACAAAGACCTAAGAAAGATATAAAAACATCAAAATAAAGCATTCCACCACCAAGAACAATAAAATAAAAACAAGCAAAGGGAAGTATAGAAAAATTAAAGCCTATACTTCTCTATTTTATTTCAAACAAAGGAGAGAAAACATGATAAACGAAGAAATAAGCAAAGAAGCAGGTCAAGCAGCACAAACCATAATAACATACACAATAAAGGCAGCAAAAGAATCAATCAATCTTGAAAAAGAAATAAGAAAAAAGATGAATGATACCTTAGAAAAAGCAAATGGAAACTTAAAAAGTCTTATGGGAGATAAAATGAAAATAAAAGACTTATATAAAAAAGGACAACTAGAAAATATAAGCATAGATCAAAGCGACCTCAAAGACTTAAAAAAAGAACTAAACAAACTTGGAGTAAGTTTTTCAGTAATGAAAAACAAAGAAACTAAAAACTATGAAGTATTTTTCCAAGCCAAAGACATAAAAGTAATGGAATATGCCTTTAAGCAAGTCATAGCAAAAGAAAATAAAAAAGAAAAAGAAAGTATCCTAAAACAAATAAAGAAATACAAAGACCTATCCAAGAACAAGGATAAGACAAAAGAGAAAGTCAAAAGAAAAGTAAAAGAAAAAGTAAAACCAAACAAAAAAGATATGACCAGAGAAATCTAAGGGAGTAACGAAAAGTTACACCCTTAAATAACTATAATAACAAGACTTCCGAAAATCGGAAATCAAGAATTTTGATTATCGAAAATCAAGAAAGGAGCAGATATGGCAACAAACAAAAGATATTATTGGATAAAATTAAAAGAAGAATTTTTCACAGACAAAAGGATAAAAAGATTAAGGAAAATATCTGGAGGAGATACCTACACGATAATCTACCTTAAACTTCTACTACTAAGCCTAAAAGATGAGGGCAAACTCTATTATGACGGAGTAGAAAGTGATTTTATAAAAGAGTTAGCACTAACCATAGATGAAACAGGCGATGATGTAATGGTTACAGTAAATTATTTAATCAATCAAGGCTTATTAGAAGTTGTAACAGAAAATGATGAATACTACCTAACTGAAATACCAAACTTAATCGGATCAGAAACAGCATGGGCAGAGAAAAAAAGAAGATACAGACAAAATAAACAGAGGACATTGTCCTTAATGAGTCCAACCCATGTCCGACAAGAGATAGAGATAGAGAAAGATATAGAGATAGATAAAGAGAGAGAGGGAGAGATAGATAAAAAGTCCACCCCCATCTTTTATGGAGAATACAAAAATGTAAGGCTAAGCAAAGAAGAATATAAAAATCTAAAAGAAAAATTAAACTCACACACAGAAATAATGATAAATAAACTATCCAGATACATGGAAAGCAGTGGTAAGACCTATCAAAACCACTATGCGACAATCTTAAAATGGTATGAAGAAGACAAAGAAAAACTAAGACATCAAGGAGGAAATAAAAAAATGAACTATGACGTAGGCGAATCTTTATAGATAAAAAGAGGTGGAAAGCCACTATTAAAGACTTTAAGTCTAAAAAGGTATCAAAGTATGCCAGATATAATAAAAATATAAATATGACACTTTAAAGGCGATTAGAAAATTAAAAATCTAATCGTCTTTTTTATCGAAACAAACAGGAGGAAAAATATATGCACGAAAATAAAAATGAACAGAATACGGGAACAAAAACCATAAAGAAAATTGGTAAAGCAACCTATGAGGTTGTTGTTCACTTTAATGAAAATGCAACGGAAACAATGCAAGACAAATTAAAACGCATAATGATTAGAGAAATGGAGAGAGAAAAACATCAAAAAGTCGATAAAAATGATTAGAAAGTCCTTGACAAGTTGTTACAGGAAAAACTGCTAAGTCAATTCTAATATCTTGTGGAGCAAGACTTGCACCTTTTGATATAAGAGAGCTTAGAGAACTAATGAGCGAAGATGAACTAGAACTCGATAAAATTGGAGATAGAAAAACTGCCTTGTTTGTAATAATATCAGATACAGATGATACATTTAATTTTGTAGTTTCAATAATGTATTCTCAATTATTTAATCTACTATGTGATAAGGCAGATGATGTGTATGGTGGAAGACTTCCAGTTCATGTTAGGTGTCTACTTGATGAGTTTGCAAATATTGGTTTGATTCCTAAATTTGAAAAACTGATTGCGACAATTCGTTCAAGAGAAATATCAGCAAGCATAATACTGCAAGCACAATCTCAATTAAAAGCAATTTATAAAGACCATGCAGATACAATAGTTGGTAACTGTGACTCAACACTCTTTCTAGGAGGAAAAGAAAAAACAACAGTAAAAGAGTTATCTGAAACCTTAGGAAAAGAAACCATAGACCTATATAACACATCAGAAACAAGATCAAATCAAAAATCTTTTGGTCTAAATTACCAAAAAACTGGCAAGGAACTTATGAGCCAAGATGAAATAACTGTAATGGATGGTGGAAAGTGCATATACCAGCTAAGAGGAGTAAGACCTTTCTTGTCTGATAAATTTGATATTACAAAGCATAAGAATTACAAGTTGTTGGAAGATTATGATAAGAAAAACTTGTTTGATGTTGAAGAGTATCTAACAAATAGAGATAAGGTAAAGTTAAAATCTAGTTATAAAATAAATAGGTTAAACATTTGAGTATATGGAGAAAGCAAAATGTGTGAAAATAGAAAATCATCTTTAATTATATTAAATATAAATAGTGAGCAGTTTATTTTGGAAAGTGATACAGAACTCACTATGGATAAGAAAAATTATATTGAAGCAATATGTGAGACAATGTACGATGAAAGCAATGAATGGTATGAAGATATATATGATATGTCTCCATATGATATAGCTGAGCTATTTGAAAAAACAGTAAAGGACGAAGTAGGAATAACTGTTACATTTAAAGCGATAGACCTTGAAGTATCGATTTTAGAAGACTAGAAATATTGAAATGGATGAATATTGGTCTGATGATGGATTAGCACCAGAATGGCGTAAGAAAATGAAAATTGGGAAAAGAATTAGGTAAATTAGTTTAAGGAGATAAAATATTGATAGAAAGTAGACCTGAGTTTGATAAAATCACATCGTTTGATGAGTTTAATAAATACTATTGGTATCGTGAAGAACTTTCACAGATATGCAAGTCATTAGGATTAGAATACAGAGGTACAAAACAGGAACTCAATTATATTATTGAACAGTACTTTAAGGGTGATTTGATTAAAAAGTCATCAATAAAAAATGAAAAGAAACAAGTAGAAACTATTACCTTAGATACTCCATTACTTGAATGCGGGTTCTCCTTTAACACACATTTCAGAGAGTATTTCTCAATTTTAACAGATGTTTCGCCATTTAAATTTACTGCTGATATGGCTACTGCTTGGAGAAAAGTAAAAAGAGAAAATGATTTGAGTTTTACAATTCAAGATATGCTCAAAGTTTATTATGGAAAATCAGATTATGCTAAGTATGATAATTCGGTTTGTCAATGGAATCAATTTTTAAAGGATTTCTGTGCAGATGAAAATAGTTACAACTACTCGAATAAATTAAAAGTAGCCTCCATTCTTTGGAAAGAAGTTAGAGATTCAAAAAACAAAAAAGTTTATTCACGAGAACTTATAAAAAAATATGAGGATAAAATAGAAGACTATCACAAGTAAACAGAAACTATTTTTTTGAATGAAAAAAATTAATACAGATAGATGTTAGGCGATAGAAATTAAAAATTCTCAAGGTAAATATCAGTAAGCACAATCTTAATTAAAAGCAATCTATAAAGACCATGTAGATACAATAGTTGGTAACTGTGATTCCACACTCTTTTTAAGGGGAAAAGAAACTATAGACCTATATAACACATCGGAAACAAGATCAAATCAAAAATCTTTTGGTATAAATTACCAAAAAACTGGTAAGGAACTTATGAGTCAAGATGAAATAATTGTAATGGATGGTGGTAAGTGTATATACCAGCTAAGAGGAGTAAGACCTTTCTTGTCTGATAAATTTGATATTACAAAGCATAAGAATTACAAGTTGTTGGAAGATTATGATAAGAGAAACTTATTTGATGTGGAAGAGTAATTTAAAGCAAAAAGCTAGGACTGAATTAAATGGAAATACAGTGATTACAAGATTGTAATATTTACTGTTATAACTACACGGCCGAGGGTTTATTTAATATAATAGAGCTATATAAGTTAGAATTTATGAGGGTGTTTTTATGGAAAAATTTAGAAAAATGTTAATATATTTGATTATAATCATTCTTGCATTTTATCTAGCGCCATTTCTTATTATAGATACTGGAAGTGGTATGTTCATTTTATTAATTGCAATTCCAATTATATGCTTAATTGTTTCATTGATTTATGGAATGAAAAATTCGTTTAATTGGTTATTTTCTTTGTTTGTTATGTTGTTATTTATACCGACTATATTTATCTTTTACAACGATAGTGCAGCTATTTATATATTGGCATATGGGATAATTTCAGTAATTGGTAACTTTATAGGAAGCTTGCTTTTTGAGAAAAATCAATAGATTAAAAATTTCCAGCTTGCAGAGTCAAACAATTAAATAAACGTTCAATAAACACAATAGATGATAGAAAAGCGTAAAGTTATTCTATCGTCTTTTTTTATACTCAAAATTAGGAGGTTTAAATGGTAAGGATAAGAAGTCCCACAAAACAATTTAATATATTAGACATTTAGCGATTGAAATATAAGTTCAGTCGCTTTTTTAATTGAAATTTTTAGATTAAGGAGAAGAAATCAATGGATAGAGAAATGATAAATATTAATGCAAATTTAGTTAAGGAAGCTGAATTTTCAGAATTTGAAAAGGATGGAGAAAATGTTCAAGTAGCAAATTTTGCTCTTGTTAAAAATTATGGAAAGGGCAAAGAATATACAAATTGCTCAGTATATGGAGAAAAGGTAGAAATTGTAAAAGAATTTGAAAAAGGAGATCTAATCCATGTCTTTGGATATTTCAAAGAAAATAAAAAAGGAGATAAGGTCTACAAGAATTTTATAGTTAAATCACTAAACAAAATAGAAAATAAGAAAGAAAACGAGGAGGAATAATATGGAATTTTTTACAGCTGGAGTTGGAGTTTTAAAGACACTTGTAACTGCAATTGGTGCAGGTTTAGGAGCATGGGGAGTTATTAACTTGATGGAAGGTTATGGTAATGATAACCCTGGTGCTAAATCTCAAGGTATTAAGCAATTTATGGCAAAATAAGGACGGAATAACACAACAAATTTTCTAAAACAAATCACTAAATTAATGTAAAATTGAATGAAATCAATATCTATGCTATAATTAAATAAATCTAATAAAGAGAAGATGAAGCTGCTACCGCGGCAGGTACAGCCATTGTTGAAGTTACTGCATTGACCTTGCAATAGATAATTGTCAGAGTGTTTGGAGGCTTTATGATGCGTAAAAGTAGATTAGAAAAGTTCAGAAATATGCTATTGATAATAGCTAGATTTTCGGCGTTTTTGTCCTCATTGTACTTCTTTTTTAGAATAAGAAATTATACGATAGCAATTATTTTTTTTATTGTGTTTCTTCTTTTGATGATGTTAAGGCAGTCTAATGGGTAAAATAGTGTCTCTAATAATTCAAATTATAGTCATTACATGTATTTTTGCGATTGTTATAACTGCCAGTTATTTTGGACTTCCAAAGCCAATTGGAGAAATAATAGGAGTTATACTATATATAGTTTATGATTTTTTATTTATGACTTTAATGGATAAATTCAAAAAAAGAAGACGCAAATAAGGCGAATTATTTGTATAAAAGTGCTTGAATTATTTACCTTTTATATGGCATTGTACAAGAATACTGGAAAATAAATTATCAGCATGTAAAAAACAGTAAATCAAATCGGTTTACTGTTATTTTATTGCTCAAATTTTAAAAGAAAGAGAGGAATACGACCAATGAAAATATAGAAGAAAAAATCTTAATGAACAAGAAAGAAAAGCAAGAACTTATAGTCTCATAACAATAAGACCAATTTTAGAAAGCCTTATAGAAAATTCAGAAAAACTAACAGATGAAGAAATAAAAATCCTACTAAAAAACCAACAAAGACAAAAGAATTTAAAGAAACACTATGACGCAGAAGACCTAGTAGGGAAAACCCTCCTTGCTATTATAAACCTCCAACAAGGAAAATGATGGGAATCTACTCAGAAGGTATGATTATATCTGCAATTTGCGAGTACGACGGAGAAGATAAACTTAACTTAATAATGTTGGATAATAATATTCCAGCAGGATCAAAACTATATTAAAGAACACGCTAATTATAAAACTGGGGTTTGTAATGAATGCCAGTTTAATTTTTATGATTGGATTAATAGAAATATTAAACTATACAATAAAACCAATTTAAAGAAAAATAAATATTAGATAATCTCAGACGATAGAAATTAATACCTATATCGTCATTTTTTTACACTAAAAATAAGGACGGAATAAAGCAACAAATTCTCTAAAATAAAACACTAAACCAATGTAAGATAGAATGAAATCAATATTTATGCTTTAATTAAATAAATCTAATAAAGAGAAAAAGAGGGATATTATGGCACTTAGCTATAAACCATTATGGATACAGTTAGCAAAAAAAGGATTAAACAAAACAGATGTAATAGCTATGGCAGGACTAACAACAAATGTTATGGCACAAATGGGTAAGGATAAACCAATTACATTTAAGAATTTAGAAAAAATATGTAATGCATTAGATTGCACTCCTAATGATATCATTAGTTTTGAAGATAATTTTAGTGACGAGGAATAGAAAATGAGTTTAAGGACAGAAGATCAAGTTAGGGATTATTCGAAATTAGTATTAGGCTTTGATGAAACTGAAGAAAATGTTGTTCAAGGGACTGGTCAAATAACAACTTTTAATCAATTAAGCTTCAAGGGATATTCAGATAAGCCAGATGGTTGGTGTTTACCTAAAAATATGAATGATGTAGCAATAATCAGGGGCTTGAATATTAGAAATCTCTTGGAAAATACACCAACTAAAACAACAGCTCCTACATACATAAAGAAAAAGCAGTAAATTCCTTATTTACTACTTTAATTATAGTTTCTAATTTCATTATTTGAAGCTATTTACTATCATTAGTTGTACTTGTCCTAATGGAATATTAAATATTATTCCATAAATAGACATTCCAAGTAATAATATTGCAATAAGAACTCCAATTCCGTAAAGGTAGCCGTTGCTAACCTTAGCTTTTTTAACTTTAATATTTATAAAACTATATATTAGGAATACTGTAAATATAAAAGCCAAAATATAATTTGGTAACATATTGACAATAAATTACCTTTTATTTACAAAATCTATTCCAAAAATCCACCCAGCTGCCATGTACTTCTCTTTGGTCAATGTAGGTAAAAGTATCTTCATCATACCAATCATGGTTAACTAAATCATCAATAGTCTCAGGAACAAAAAAGTTGAAAAACTCTTTCTTGAATGAACTACCATACTGTAAATAATATGCACCTACCATCTTTGTAAAATTGGTTTTCTTTACGTCATGTGGTTTATAGATAAGTGTTTCTCCAACCTGATTTAAATCAGGGCTTACTTCAAGAAAAACTAAACTTAGATTATCTTCCTTATAGCCAAGTATAAAACTTCTATATTTATAGGAAACAGTACGAAGCACTACGAAATTCGCACCACCAATATCTTCCGAATAAGCATAAACTATTTTATATTCCGAACCATTATCTACTTGTCTATCAAAGATTTCTCTCATGCGATTTTTGTTTTCATCGCTTTTTACTTTATCTAACTCAACTGTTTTTTTGCCACCAAATAGATTAAACAAGCCCATTTTATTATCTCCTATCATAATTTTAAATTCTTTATATTGATTATAGTTTTTTTGTACAATTTTTACAAACACAAAATATTGACTAAAAATTTCTTAAAATTTTTTTAACTCAGATACTTTAAAAATGCAAAATTAAATAAGGTTAATACTTCAAAACGGAGAGAGTTTATATTTGGTGATTTATTTGAAAATATTAAAAAGCCTGACGTGCTTCATGCAAGAGAAGTCGTTGAAGATGAGAACGGTATTCCTTATGTAGTAAGAACAAAATTTAATAATGGTATAAAATATAGAGTTACTGAAACTAAAAAATGATTCCTAGCCTTAAGGGAGTTATATTATTTGGTGCAGAGAATGCATCATTCTTTTATCAAAAAGAAAACTTTGTATCTGGAAGAGATATTTATTATATTGATACAAGACATTTGAGTGAGAAAGCATGTCTATTTTTAGTATCGTGTTTAGACACATTGACTGATAAATATTCTTATAGTTATGGACTATTTCCCGATTTGTTAAAGAAAGAAAAGATAAAACTATCAGTAGATGTTCATGGTAATCCCGATTGGGATTATATGGAAAAATATATTGAAAAAATAAAAGAAAATTGCAATAGAGAAATTCATTGTGTTTGAATTAAAAACGATTAGAAATAAAAATCTAGTCGTTTTTTTATTTTAAGAAAGGATACATTATGACAAGTAAAAGATTAAGTATTGAAGAACAGATCGAAAAGAAGGAAGAAAGCATTAAGCAATTACAGAATCAAAAAAGACAGTTGAAGAAAAAATCTTAATGAACAAGAAAGAAAAGCAAGAACTCATAGGCTAATAACAAGAAGACCAATCTTAGAAAGCTTTATAGAAAAAGCAGAAGAACTAACAGATGAAGAAATAAAAATCCTACTAGAAAACCAATAAAGATAAAAGAATTTAAAGGAGCACTTAGAGTAATAATGAAAATGTAAAATATTAGCATAGATATTATATAATGATAAATTAGGAAAAGGTAATCAAAAAAATTAAAAAGTATTGATATTCAAACGAAATTATGTTAAACTTTAGTTAACCAAAGAAAGGTGATATAATGGAAAATAGAATCGATAAATACCGTAAACCTTTAGGGTTATCGCAACATAGACTTGGGAAAAAGTAGGTATATAAAGGACGAGTATAAAAAAAATAGAAACTGGGAAAACTATTCCGAGTCTTAAAACTGCTAACGATATAGCAAATGCTTTAGGGATTTGTATGTATCAGATTTTTGATTTGGACGGAGAAGAAACATATAAATGTCATAATCGTAATTGTTGTTAGGAATTATATGGCTATATTTAGTAAAATGGAGGAGGATGCTATATGAACTTAAAAGTTGTAGCAAAAGTTTTCGGTTGTTTAATTCCTGCTATTATCGGGACATATTTGTTAGTTAAAGATTATATGGCAGCAGCAAATCATCCTGAATGGAGTGTTTCGCCAGTGGTAATGTGGATGAAATTTGGCGTAGGTTTGATTGTTAGCATCATCCTGCTTCTTGTCGTTTTTAGACAAAAGAGTTGAAAGGTTTTTGTGATCTTAAAACAATATAAACAGAAAAATTAAAGTTAAAATCAATACTATAGCGTAGCGACTAAAATTTCACTCTTAGTCGCTTTTTATTTGGTATAAAATGAAAGGAAATAAGAAAATGAAAAACATAGAAGAAAAACTAAACCTAGTTATCATTTCAAACAGGATTCATGCTGGGGCAAAAATGTATAAAAATATAAGAGGCTGATTAATCAGCCTCTTTTTTTATGTATTTTAAGCTAATTTGCCATTACTTTCAAAATTTATTATAATAAAGTTATGATTAATATTTTAGTGTAAAGGAGTTTATATGAGAAAAAAGTGTTCGACTTTGTTAAGCTTGTTTTTATCAGTTTTTATAATTCTATCGCCACTATCCTTTGCTGATGAAAGTAAAAATGTATCTTGGGATGAGGAAATTATCTATATGGTGATGACTGACAGGTTTTTTGATGGGGATTCAAATAATAATAATCCAGAAAATATCGATGGATCTTTCGACAAAGACCACCTTGAAGCCTACCACGGTGGGGATATTAAGGGTCTAATCGAAAAGGTTCCATACTTAAAAGACCTTGGTATTACAACACTTTGGATAACACCAATCGTAAAAAATATTGACACAAATATGATGGCTGACAAGGGCGGTAAGCAATATGGTTATCATGGCTATTGGGCAAGTGATTTTACAAAAATCGATCCTCATCTTGGGACAGAGAATGATTTGAAAAACTTAATCGACATCCTTCATGAAAATGGGATTAAGCTAATGGTTGACGTCGTAATCAACCATTCAGGCTACGGTACAAAAAACCTTGGTGACTTTGCTGGAATGCATAGGGAAGAAAGCGGGGCAGGTGATGTTCAATCAGAACTTGCAGGCTTGCCTGATTTTTTAACAGAAGACAAGGACGTTAGGGATAAAATTATAAATTGGCAGGTCGACTGGCTAAGGAAATTAAAGACAGATAAGGGAAATACCATAGATTATTTTAGGGTAGATACGGTTAAACACGTTGATATAGACACAATGAAAGACTTTAAGGCGGCAGCCCTTAAGGAAAAGCCAGACTTTAAGATGATTGGGGAAAATTTTGGTGCTTCTGTTTTTAAAGACGGTGGCTATCTAGATCCAAGTATGATGGACTCGCTTTTGGATTTTGAATTTAAAGAATTAGCCAAAAATTTTGTTTCAGGAAAGATTGCTGAAACAGAAGGCAAATTAGTAAAGAGAAACCAGGCTATAAGTGAAGATAGAGAGATGGGCCAATTCTTATCATCCCACGATGAAAATGGATTTTTGAAGGTACGCCTATCTGATGATATTGGGAAATTTTTGGTCGCTTCATCCTTACAATTAACAGCCAAGGGCCAACCTGTAATCTACTACGGCGAAGAAATCGGCCAATCAGGCAAGAAAGACAACTTCGATAAGGGAATCTTTAGTGAAAATAGGTACGATTTTGATTGGGATAAGATAAATGATAACCAAATCTTAGATCACTATAAAAAGATGATTTCTATTAGAAATGCCTTTCCAGAAATTTTTGCCAAAGGCAGTAGGGAAAATCTTTATATGGACGACGGAGTTTCAGTATTCCAAAGGACTTATGAGGGTGAAAAAGTAATCGTAGGTCTAAATACAAGTGACGAGGCCAAGGAAATAAGCTTTGATTCTAAGATAGAAGGAAAAATTGTAGACCTCTATGGAAATACAAAAATAAACAACAAGGGCGGTAAAATTAGCTTAAAAATCCCTTCAAGAAATGAGGGAGGAACAGTTGTTTTAGTTGAAGAATCAATAATACCAGAAGGATTTAAACGCCAAAATCCAAGCCCAACTAATAAGATCTATTATATTTTAGGATCCTTGCTAGTGTTGGCTTTTATAGCAACTTTATTATTTAAGGGAAAAAATAAGAAATAATAAAAAATATATTAATTTAAATATCAAATTCCATGGTTGAATAGTGTCTACCATGGAATTTTTTATAGATTTATTTTTTTGATACTATATAAGGTAATTTAATAAAATATATAGATAAATATTGAATTAGCAGTATAATGACTTAAAGTGAAAGGAAAGGAGTGTGAAATGTGAAATATTTAAGAAAATTTAGTGCTAGCCTCGTGATCTTGGCGATTTTTTCGATAATTATCTTAAACGAATCGCCCAAGGCTTTTGCTGAAGGAGAAAGTGAATTTGGAACTGACGAGGTTCAAGAAAACCAAAGTTCTGATACAAGCCAGCAAGGTTCAATACCTGAATCAGAAGCAGAAAGCAGCCAAGATTCAGGCGGAACAATTGACGTAGAACAAACAGAAAATAAAGAACCAACCGAAAATCAGCAAAGTAATGTAGAACAAGAAGATAATTCTGAGGTACTTGATTTAGGTGAGGAAAGAGAAGCTGAATCTGTAGGAAATCCGGCTGAAGAAGCAGTAAAAAATTACACCCTAACAAAGACTGTTTCAGGAATTGAAGAAAAAATTGGTGATTATGATACATTTTTTGAAGTGGTTACTGCCATGGATATAAATGATAATACCAGTTTGTATACAGTTTATGTAAATAGGGATGTGACTATTTCAGCAGACGAAGGATTTCATGGTAGAAGCAATAATCAAATTAGGCTTACATCTGGAAAAGGAGGACCTTATAAGCTAACAAGGCAAGGGGAGAAAAACTACATTAATGTCCAAACAGACGCTTCCTTGACTATAGATAACATAACTTTAGATGGTAATAATGATGGCGAGTGTCTTTTTATTTCAAATAATGGGGTTGTTACTATAGGTAAGGGTGCAACTATTCAAAATTTTATTGATACGTCAACATATGATGGGCCTGCGATATATATGACAGGTGGAACACTTAATATCCTAGAGGGAGCTACTATCAAGGATAATAACTCAAATCAACAAGGTGGAGCAATCCAAGCCTATAATGGTACAACTGTCAATATTAGTGGAGGTATTTTTAAGAATAACACCACCTCAAAAGATGGAGGGGTTCTAGCAGCTTATGGCAAGCTAAATATTACTGGAGGAGTATTTGATAGTAATAGTTCTGGAAAAATTGCTGGGGCAATTATTATAGGCTCAAACGCTACAGGGAAGATAGAAGGTGCTACTTTTAGAAATAATAAAGCAAGCACAGCTGGTGCGGTTTACTCATCAAGTCCTTTAACAATAAGGAACTCTACATTTGAAAAAAATGAAGCTAATTGGGGAGGAGCGATTTTCACATCAAAAAAACTCGAATTGGAAAACTGTAATTTCTCAGAAAATATATCACAAAAAGCCGGTGGTTCTGTATATTTATCAGGCGCAGATATAAAAAATACTGAGTTTATTGGTAATAAATCAGGAAGTCAAGGTGGAGGAATTTATCTAAAAAGTGGAGAAGCGAAAATAGAAAATTCGACTTTTTCTGGAAATTTTTCTAGAAGCGGCGGCGGTGGAATTTTTGTAAACCAAGACAATTCCCATCCTGTTAGTATAACAAACTCTACTTTTACTGAAAATACTTCGTATGGTTTTGGTGGCGGAATTTATTTAGGCCTTAATTCCATCTTGGATGTCAAAAATTCTGAATTTTCAAAAAACGCAGCAGCTTATGGTGCAGGAATATCCACTGCAGGTGAAGTTAGAAATTCCAAAACCGCAAGGTTGAGTGTTGATAACACAAGTTTTAGTGAAAATGAATCACTTATGGGAGCAGGGATATATACATCATTCCCAACAACTGTCAATACTTGTACCTTTACTAAAAATATTGCTCAAGTTCATCCTCAAGATGAACAAAGCAATCCACATTTATCTGGAGTTGGTGGAGCAATGGAGATTGCTGATAGCAAAACAGAAATAAAAAATTCTAGATTTGAATCTAACAGTGCTTTTGGTTCTGGAGGAGCAATTGGTATAAATGGAGTTAACAGAGATGAAAACAATAATATTAAAGGAATTAAGCCTAATATAAAATTAGAAATTTCTGAAAATAGTAAATTCATTGGCAATACTTGTGAAGTAGGTCAAGGTGGTGCGATTTATACAAATCCTTATGAATATAAAGACCCTATTGATGATGAAAATGCTTATAAAAATCTTACAATAGATAAGACTACCATATTTAATGACAATATTGCAAAAGCGGGCTTATATGATCCGCCTAGTAATTATGAAAAGTTTACTAATTTACAATTCCACCCTGATTCTGATGTAAAGCATAAATCACTAGAAGTATCTAGTTTGCTAAATAATTATGATATTAATTATAAAAATGGTAAATATCTGATTATCTATGATGCTAATGGAGGACAATTTGCTGATGGTACATCTGTTAAGCAAAAAAGATATAGCAAGGATAAACAAATAAAAATTATGCCTGCCCCAACTAAAGAAGGTTATAAATTCCTATATTGGAAGGGATCTGAGTATCAACCAGGTGATACTTATACAGTCACAGAAAATCATACTTTCACAGCCCAGTGGGAGGAGGACAAACCTAAAAACACTAATCCAGAACTTAAAGTTAAGGATATTGAGATTAAGGTCGGTGATGATTTAGATCTTAAAGATTTGATTGTAAAAGCATCTGATAAGGAAGATGGAGATGACCTTAAGGATAAGGTTGAAATTGATGGAGCTAGTTTTGATAATAATAAAGCCGGCGTTTATTACGTTAAATACACTTTAACTGATAGTAAAGGTTCTAAAGTTACAAAAACAGCGAAAATAACTGTCAAGGAAAAATCTAAACCTGGAAAACCAGATGGCAAACCAATAATTCCAGATTATAAACCTGAAATACCAGATGACAAAAAAGAGCTAGATCCTAAACCAAAAGAAGAAGAGACTCCTATTGAAAAAGAGGAAGAAAAACCTATAGAAAAAGAGCCTGAAAATACTCCTCCAGTTCTTGAAGTGAAGAATGGGGCAATTAAAGTTGGGGAAAAGTTTGACCCAAGAACTTTGATCACTAAGGCTTATGACAAGGAAGATGGACCAAACCTAGTAGATTTGGTTATAATTGACCAAGGAAACTTTGACAATGAGGTAGCTGGAAGATACGAAATCAAATTTACTTTAATTGATATGGCAGGAAGCAAGGTTACTAAGCTTGCTTATGTAGATGTATTGGCCAAGGCAAAGAAAGAAAAATTGAGAAATTCTAGAGAAAATCCAAAAACCGGCATTGAAGTAGGTTTTGGCTTATATTCAACAATTCTCCTTCTTTCATCAAGTGTTTACACTGGCATAAGAAAAAAATATTAATTACAATTACCAACCAAATCCGTAATGGAGGAGGTTGGTTTTTTATTATGAATAATAGCTATGTCTATATGATATTTGTAAAACTATCTAATATTTATATTTCTTGACAATATCAAATTTAAAGATAAAATAAGAGCATCTAGTTATAAAAACTAGATGGATGGTTTTAAAATTATTTTATTGAATAAAGTGATTTATTGGCGAGGGCTAATTATAAAGATAGTAAAGGAATTGATATGGAAAAGATTGCTATTTTAACAGATTCGGCATCTAATATAGAAGAAAATATAAGCGAGGGAATTTTTGTTGTACCCTTGTATGTGAACTTTGATACTGAGTCGAAAAAAGACTTGGTGGAAATAAGTCCTGTGGAACTTTTTGAAAGAATGGATAAAGAGAATGCTTCTACTTCAGCTCCATCTATAGATGATTTTGATGAAAAAATCAAGTTTATTAAAGAACTAGGCTACACAAAGATACTTGCCATAGGTGTTTCCCAGGCCTTGTCTGGGTCTTATAATGCTATGAGGATTGCGCTGGAAGATGGTGACATGGACTATGTCCTTATTGATAGCAAAAATATTACTATGACCGAGGGTCTTTTGGTTATGTATGCCAAAAGCTTAGTCACAAAAGGTCTTGGCATAGATGAAATAAGTAAGAATGTGAAAGGAAAAATCAAAGACCTAAGACTTTTTGCCACTGTTAGTGATTTAAAATACATGATAAGGGGTGGGAGATTAAGTGCTGTTGAAGGTCTTCTCGGCGGGACTTTGAGGATTAACCCAGTTCTTACCATTGAAGAGAAGGGAACTATAGGAAATTACAAATCTGTAATGGGAAGAAAAAGGGCAGTCAATTTTATAGCTAGGGAAACTCACAAGGCCCTAGCTGAAACTGATGGCTATTACCTAGCCCTTGCCTATGGCAAAGATGTCCAGGATATAGCTGAGATTAAGGAAAAATTAGGGGATTTAATTAAGGGAGCTGACCTCTATATTGAATCTTCCGTCACTGCAGTTTTGGGTTGCCACTCAGGTCCTAGCACCTATGTTGTAAGTTTCCTAAAATTATAAGTAAAAAACTGACCCTAAATTTTGTTTAAAATAAGAGGGTCAGCTTTTTTCATCTCTATAATTTTATTCAAAGATCACCCAATTTAGGGCTTGGGGCAAAACTTGGAATTTTATTTCGTCTGTCTCAAAGATTTCTCCATCGGCGTTGGCAATGAATTTGTTTTTAGACTTGATTGTTCCAGATTTTACAAGGATTTCGTTGATATACTTGCTCTCCTTATGGCGACCTTCCTTGTATTTTTTTATAAGTGGGACAAAGCGTATAAAGGGAATCTTATCTGCCAAAAGTAGGTTTAGGACTCCGTCGTCAATTTTTGACTCAGGGGCAGGGTTAAAACCAGACCCATAAAATCCACCATTGCATATGGCAGAGATTAGGTAATCCCCCTTGATTTCAAAATTTGATCCGTCAACTAATTCTAATTTTAATTCCAAATTTTCACAATTAATCTTATTTAAGGACTTGAGGACAGCGAGGCCATAGGCTTTTTTGCCGAGCTTTGGATTTTTATCAAGGTAATCGTAGGCCCTTTTTAAAACCTGGGTGTCAAAGCCAAGGCTTGTCACGTTTATAGAATAAAAGTCGTTGACCTTTATTAGGTCGATTTTTTTTGTCTTAAAATTCAAAAGGGAATTTAGGGTGAAAGACTCATAGTCAAAGTTTTTGGCAAAGTCATTACCTGTTCCTGTTGGTATAAGGCCAAGGGTCATATCTTTGCCATAAGCCACGTTCACCAGCTCATTTAAGGACCCATCTCCACCGCAAATTATAACGATTTTTTCGTCATATTTAAGGGTGTCAAAGGCGTCGATTAGGTACTTGGTGTGGTTTTTATACCTAGTATTGACGACTTCTATTTCAGATAGTCTGCCAGCTTTCCTAAAAGTTTCTTCTATATCTTCTTTTTTTATGTCAAATTCTGTCTTGCCAGCTTTTGAGTTAATAATAAATAAAATCTTTCTCATGATAATCCTATTTATCCTTTATTTGTCCTACAATTATATTTGTTAAAATCAAAATGTTTTGTACTTTCCTTTTGAATAAGCCATGTTGCCAGTTGTTGATTTTTCAAGCTTGTCATTAATAATGGCAAATTCTGTTCTTGTTATGGCGGTTGTTTTTTCATCGTCTCCGTAGACTTCGCAATCAACAGTGATTATCCTTGATCCCCTTTTGATGACCTTGGCCTTGGCGTAAATGTAGTCTGTCGCCATAAGGGGCCTTAGGAAGTGGGTTGTCATGGATAGGGTTGGGGCTGTGTATTTTTTGGCTGAAGCAATGTAGCCTGAAGCATTGTCAGCAAGGGTCATTAAAACTCCGCCATGAACGACATTTAATTCATTTAGGAAATTTTTTTCCATTTTACACCTTAAAATAAGGTTGTCTTCGTCTATTTCTCTTATTTCTATGTCAAATTGATCACTAAAACTCATATAAACTCCTTTAATTATTATAATTATATGATTTTTGGCAAATCTTTCATTCTTTTATAAAGAAAAGATGAATAATTTCCCTAAATAGTATAAAATATATAGGTAAGGAGCATTTATGAAGAAAAAATTTTTTAGAATATTCTTAAGCCTAACTATGGCCCTTAGCCTAGTGGCTTGTTCAAATAATAAAGATATGGAAGAAATCTCTATCAAGTCTGTTACAGATTTAATTACTAGGCTTGATAATTACCAAAAACACAAGGAAGAAGAACAAAGACTGGCCGAAGAAAAGGAAAAAGCGAAAAACCAAGAGGCAAGCAAAAAAGAAGCTAGCAAGGAAGATATAGAGGAAAAGGCAAGAAAGGAAATTGCCGAGGAGAGTAAGAAAAAACCTGAAATTAAAAAGGTAAAGTTAAAGGCTTTTGGCGATATTATGGCCCACATGGCACAAATTCAGTATGCCTATAATAAGGGCGGTGGGGAATATGATTTTTCAGATCAATTCACCTATTTAAAAGATTTTGTAAAAGATTCTGATATTTCCATTGGAAACTACGAGACAACAACCAATCCAGACTTGCCAGTAGCAGGTTTTCCAAGATTTAATGTGCCAGCAGCCTACTTAAAAGACCTTAAGGAAACTGGTTTTGACATAGTTTCCACAGCCAACAACCACTCTATGGACACAGAGCTTGAAGGAGTTTTCTCAACTATGGAAGCTGCCAAGGAAGCAGGCCTTGATTATGTTGGATCATTTAAAGACAAGTCCGATAGGATTTTATTTAAGGAAGTAAAGGGGGTCAAACTTGCATTTTTGGCCTATACTTACGGTTGTAATGGTAGGGAAAATTTGATTGTACCAAGAGAAGAAGTTGAAAATCTCGGCTACCTATCAGACGAAGACCAAATAAAAAAAGATATTGGTAGGGCCAAGGCCCAGGGAGCGGACTTTGTAATTGTCTATCCGCACTGGGGAATTGAGTATCAATCCATGCCAAACGAGGCTCAAATTACCCTGGGAAGAAAAATGATAGATTGGGGAGCAGACCTAGTAATTGGAAACCATCCACACGTGGTTGAACCTGTTGAAATTTACCAAGCAGAAGATGGGAGAAAAGGCCTAATTGCTTATGCTCTTGGTAATTTTATATCTTATCAAAATTATGAAAACAACAAGGACATCAGGGTCGAACACTCTCTAGCCCTTGAAATTGACCTAGAAAAAGATATGACAAGCGGCAACAAAAAAATTGCCGATGTAAAGCTACATCCAATCTGGGTAGGAACTTATTATAATGAATACGGAATTTCAATCAAAAACCACCTAACAGAGGACTTTTTAGAAGGCGGCAAGTATTATGACCTGGTAAATGAAAATCAAAGGAAAAGAATCCAGCAGGCCCACGACATGACCCTTGAAATCGCAAACACAGGAGTTCAATGATGGTGAATTTTGAATTAGATATCCTAAATGCCATTCAAAATATGAGATCAACGCCCCTGGATAAGTTTATGGTGACAATCTCATCTGCTGGCAATTTGTCACTAATTTGGATAGCCTTTATCTTTATATTTTTAGCAGCCAAAGAATTAAAAGACCAGGGGAAAATCATGGTCATAGCCTTTATTCTAAATATTATCTTGGTAAATATTTTGGTAAAAAACCTAGTAGCAAGGCCTAGACCCTATGATGTTGCGAACTTCACTGATCTTTTGGTCCACAAATTATCAGACAATTCCTTCCCATCAGGCCACACTTCATATGCATTCACTTTTGCGACAATTGTGACCCTGCTAAATAAAAACAAGGCTTTAAAAATATTTACAGATATTTTGGCAGTTTTGATGGCATTTTCAAGGTTGTATTTATATGTCCACTTCCCAACAGACATCCTAGCAGGGGCTATTTTTGGGATTTTGATTGGGATTTTGTCGATAAAAATATATAATTCTAAAAAATATAGGGAAATAAAAACAAAATATAATTTACACTGGGCATAAATTGTTGTATAATGTATTGGTAAGCAGTTTACGCCGGTGTGTCGGAACTGGCAGACGAGATAGACTCAAAATCTGTTGTCCTCCGGGGCGTGTGGGTTCGAGTCCCACCACCGGCACCAAATACCTAACAAGCGTTGGAATATCCAGCGCTTTTTTGTTGCCTAATTTCAAGATACAATTTTTTTCATACTAAATCAGCTTTTAAAATTCCCATAATCATCGTAAATTTTATAAAAATTTCAAATGAAGTTTTGTAACATTTTTATTTCTCATTCGTTATTATAATAGAAAGGCTCTTAAAATAAGTAGAGATGTAAAAAGTGTAAGAATACTTTTAAAAAATAAAAATTTATTATTAAAAATGATAGATTTTAAAGAATTTAAAGGTTGCACTTTGATAAATGGAGGAATATATGTCTTATAGGTTAAATGTAATTTCAAAAGTAATGAGAAGTAGAAAGTTTTTCTTATCCATACTCATTATTTTATTATCTATGATTTTTTCCTTAACTGCCTTTGTAGAAGAGGGCATGGAATATTTTTTTAAACACGACTATGTTATGACATTTTTACAAGGATATAATGGGGATAGGTCCTTGCTTGTAATTTTAGGGCCTCTAATCGCTACCCTGCCTTTTTCCGCCCAACATGTCGAAAATAGTAAGAGTGGAACAATGAAATATCTTGTTGCAAGAATGGGTTATAAAAAATATTTCAATTCTAATCTCATAATAAATTTTCTCACATCTTTTATAACCTTCGCTATTGGTATGGTCATATTTTTTATAGGATGCTTTGTGTTTTTTTCCAAAGACCTCAATATAGATGCTTATATGGGAATGACAGGAGTATCCGCATATAAAATGCTTGCAGATAAATCTGCCTTACTTTATATATTGGCAATAATTCTACATTGTGCCTTTGTAGGTGCTTGTTATAGCAGCCTGGGTCTTTCCTTATCTTATTTTATTAAAAATAAGTTTGTCGCATGGATAGGACCTTTTATTATAGCCACAATAGGATCTTTGTTTGCGATGTTTGTTGGACTTACTAAGCTTGAGCCAATGGCAATATTTGATGTGTCAAGAGTACAAGGAATGACGCCTGTATTTGTTATTTCCTATTTGCTTATAAGTCTCTTCCTAGACTATATTTTATCTTTATTGAAATTTAAAAAGGATATAGAAAATGATGAAGAAATATAAAGATTTAAAAAATAAAAGTGAAATCTATATTATCTTTTTATATCTATTAGTGACAGGGTCAATACTTGCAAGTTTTAGCCAGCTTATTAGCTTTAAATATAGGTCTGGGAATTTTAACTTTGGGGAAATAATTCTAATAATGTTTAATGACTCCTATACCGGATATTTTACTTTTCCCTTTTTATTAGGATTTATATTGATGCTTCAAAGCCCAGTTGAACAAAATATATTCTTCACCCTAACAAGGTACACAAATAGGAAAGAATTTTATAAAGTGAAACATACCAAAGTTATTAAAAGCCTTTTAGCTTATGTGGCTTGTATTTGTTTATTTTGCCTAATAGTAGGGATAGGATCTTCAAAGTTTGGATTTAATATTTCTCAAACAACAAAAGAATTTGCAAATATTTATTTGTTGGGGAATTTTGAAACGAATAACTTAATTTTGGAAATATTTAAGCTAGTAAGTTTAGAGGCTTTGCTCCTATATTTCTTTGCCCTAGTCCATGGTTTTTTAATTCAATTTAGGATCCCACAAGCCCTTGTATTTGTCATATACACAAGTCTTCTAATAATTGCGGCAGGAATGAGTTTGGGATTTTTTGGTGATGAGATTAAGGATTTTTCCCTTTTTTCATTAGCAAGTTCAATTAATGGACGTGGGATAAAATTTATTTATAGGTTAGGAGTTTTGACTGGTATAGATTTGATTTTGCTTATATTGAATTTTAAAATATTTGAAAATAAGGACATTAACCTTCCAAAGGGAAGTAAAGAGTATCAAAATGAGTAAGGAGGGGAGAATATGGACCTAATAAAGTTAGAAAATGTATCCAAAGCTTTTGGAAATAAGAAAGTAATAGATAATATTTCCTATAATTTTGAAGCTGGTAAAATATATGGGATTGTCGGAACAAACGGGTGTGGTAAGAGTGTTTTATTTAAGTTAATTTCAGGCTTAATGAAAGCATCTTCTGGTAAAATTATAGTTAATAAAACAGTTGTTGGAAAAAATGGGGCTATGCCAGCTGACTTGGGTTTACTAATTGAACATCCAGGTTTTTTACCAAACCTAACAGGCTTTGAAAACCTAGACCTCTTAGCTGCTATTAAAAACAAAATCACCAAGGCAGATATTGATGAGATTTTAAAAGAGGTATCCTTATATCAAGATAAGGATGTAAAGGTAAAAAATTATTCCCTAGGCATGCTTCAAAGACTAGGTATAGCTCAAGCTCTTATGGAAAAACCAAAACTCTTGCTACTTGATGAGCCCTTTAATAGTATGGATCACGAAGGAGTAGTAGAACTTAGGGGAATAATTAAGTCTTACGTTAGAAATAGCGGAGCAACAATGCTTATCACTTCCCACAATAAGGAAGATATAGATATTTTATCTGACCACGTTCTTGTTTTAAAAAATGGAAAACTAAGCGAATTAAGGGGCTGTTGCAGAATGAATAAATCGTCCTAATATCACCCGAGGAACCTCTTAGAAAATTTTGCCTCCATGAGCCGGCAGGCTATATAAAAATTTTCTAAGAGAACCCTCTGCTGATGGGACGATAGTTATTCACAATTTGCAACAGCTCCTTTTGCTGAAAATTATAAGTGATTTTTTGTGGAATACCTATTCACTTTATATTATTCATATTTATATTATTATCCTTAAAGCCTGCTTTGGTACCCCTCACAAAGCCTGCTTTATGACCCTCTTAAAGCCTGCTTTAATATGTATTAAAGTAGGCTTATATATGGTATGAAGTATTTTAAATTTTGGCAAAGAAAAAGCAAGGCACTCTACCTTGCTTTTTTGCGATTCGTATGAATCTGATTTCCTTTTTTCTTGTCTCTAAACACATTTATACTGATAACAGTTAGGAGGTGAGCTTATGGAGATACTGCATTCCTTTTTACTGTCTGTTGTGGTTGGCGTAACCACTCATTACGTCATCAAGTGGTTAGACAGACATTTCAACAGTGATAACTAACCCAAATAAAAAAGCAAGGATGGTCCCTTGCTTTTTTACGTGAATCTTATGGATTCTACATTCCTTTTACTCAAAATCATTATACTTGCTGACTTATTTTATTCAATCATATTCTCTTATATATTTTGAATTTGAAATTACTTCCAGTATTATTTTCTTAAGGAGGAATTTATGAAAAATTCTAATAAATGTCCAAAGTGTGGTTCAAGTGAAATTATCAAAATACCTGGCCATGCTGGAGCCTATGGTTCTGGTAATAATATTATGGTTGGTATGACTATAAAGTCCGCAGTTCCTGTTGATAGGTATCTTTGTGCGGATTGCGGATATTCTGAAGAATGGGTAGATACTGATTATATTGATAAGATAAAGAAAAAGTTTAAAGATTAATATTTTTTTTAGGGAACATTCGTAGATGTTTCCTTTTTTTCTTTAAAAATTTTCCAATATAAGTTATACTATAAGGTAGGACAGAGTTTTAAAACTATTATTTATAGTTAAGGAGATATAATGAAGAAAACTGTTATGTTAATTGATGGGTCGAGTTTGATCTATAGGGCTTTTTTTGCCCTGCCAAACCTTTCCAACAATGACGGAGTTATGACTAATGGCGTTTATGGTTTTTTGACCATGTATAGGAACGCCTTTGATAAATACAAACCAGATTATGTTCTTGTTGCTTTTGATAGGTCGTCTAAGACCTTTAGGAATGATGAGTACAAGGATTATAAGGCAAATAGGGACAAGACTCCAAACGAGCTTTCCTACCAGTTTGGGATTTTAAAGGACGTTCTTGATTCTATGGGTGTTAAGTATACTGACCTTGATGGTTTTGAGGCCGATGATATAGTTGGCACTTATGCCAGAATGGCCAAGGAAGCTGGAGATAGGGCGGTTCTTATCACAGGTGATAGGGATTATTTGCAGCTTGTGGATGATGATATTTTAGTGTATCTGACTAAAAAAGGTGTGTCAGATACTGTAGAATACACTGTAGAAAAAATCGAGGAAGAATATGGCATTACTCCTAAGCAGCTTATTGATGTAAAGGGTTTGATGGGAGATAAGTCGGATAATATTCCTGGAGTTGATGGGATTGGCGAAAAGCGTGCCCTAGATTTTATCAGAAAATATGGGTCTATAGAAAATCTTTATGACAACCTCGATGATATTTCTGGCAAAAAAACCAAAGAAAATCTCGAAAATAATGAGGCTGTTGCCTATATGTCCAAAAAAATAGGTACAATCGTGACCCACGCACCTGTGGAATTTGAATACGACGACCTAGCCCTTGGAGAACCTGATATAGCAGGACTTAGGGAGAAATTTTCCAAACTTAATTTTAATAAATTTTTGGATGAACTTGATGGAGGTGGTCCGGAGACTGCTAGTAAGGAATTCAAATTTAAGACTAGCAAGGATTTAAAAGACCTAATCGATTCTAGCAAAAAAACTAAGGAAATTTTCTTTAAATCGGTTTATGATGGGGAAAATTATATCCATTCTGAAATCTATAAACTTGCTATAAAGAGTAAGGATACTGACGTTTATATAATCGAGCCTGAAAAAATCAAAGATTTAAAAGAGGTTTTTGAAGATAAATCAATAAACAAAGTTTCCTTTGATATTAAGGAAGAAATGGTACTTTTGGATAAGCTTGGCATTGACCTAATCGGTCCTTATGATGACCTCATGCTCATGCACTATCTAATTGATCCATCCAGGTCTTCTTACGATTTGAAACTTTTAAGCCAGTCTTATTTGACCTATGAGCTTGATAGCGACGAGACTTTAATTGGCAAGGGAGCCAAGATAAAAAAATACGCTGATGTCAACCAAGACGACTTAAGTCTACTTCTAGCAGCCAAGGTTAACGCAATAGAGGACGCAAAGGATAAGGTCTTTAAAAACCTAGCTGAATATGAAATGGTTGACCTTTATGAAAATATAGAGAAAAAACTTGCAAAAGTTCTCGCTTCCATGGAAATAATAGGATTTGGCACTGATAGGAAAATCCTTGAAGAAATCAAGTCCCAACTTGATGGACAAATAGAAGAATTAACCCAGGATATTTATGACCTGGCTGGTAGTGAATTTAATATAAATTCTACCAAGCAATTGGGAGAAGTTTTATTTAAGGACTTGGAACTACCTGTAATAAAGAAAACTAAGACAGGTTTTTCTACAGATGCTAGTGTTCTGGATAAGCTAAGGGATAAGCACCCAATTATAGAAAAAATTGAAAGATATAGGGAAACTTACAAACTTCGTACTACCTATATAGAGGGCTTAGAAAACGCCATCGATGAAGACGGCAGGATTAGGTCTACCTTTAGGCAAAACATTGCTTCAACTGGTAGGTTATCAAGCCAAGAGCCAAACCTTCAAAACCTTCCAATCAAAACTGACGAAGGCAGGGCCATCAGAAAGGCCTTTAAGGCAGGTGAGGGTAAGGTTTTAATCGATGCTGACTATTCACAAATAGAATTAAGAATTTTGGCTAGTTTGTCAGATGATAAAAATATGCAAGATGCCTTTAACCACGGCATAGACATCCACACCCAGACAGCTTCTGAAGTTTTCCATACTCCGCTTGATGAGGTTACAAAACTTCAAAGATCAGAAGCCAAGGCGGTAAATTTCGGTATAATCTATGGTATAAGTGACTATGGCCTATCACAAAACCTAAATATTCCAAGAGCAAGGGCTAAGGATTATATAGATAAGTATAAAAAATCCTACCCACAAATCAAGGAATACATGGATAATGTGGTAAAACTTGCCAAGGACCAAGGCTATATAGAAACTTTATTTAAAAGACGTAGGTATGTACCAGAAATATCTTCGAGAAATTTTAATGTCAGAAGTTTTGGTGAAAGGATTGCCCTAAATACACCAATCCAAGGCACAGCTGCTGATATAATAAAGATTGCCATGATAAAAACCTACGAAAAACTCAAGGAAGAAGGGCTTGATGCCAAAATCATCCTCCAGATCCACGACGAAATAATCATAGAATCTAGCGAGGAAGATAAGGAAAAGGCACATGACATCCTTAAGGAATGTATGGAAAATGCAGCAGATCTCAAGGTAGATTTGCTGGTAGATATTGGTTTTGGAGAAAGTATGTATGAATCCAAATAAAATTGTAATTACAGGCACAATAGGCTCTGGCAAATCAGCTGTAAGCGAGATTGTAAAAGACCTTGGTTTTAAGGTCATAAGTGCCGATGAAGTTAATAAAAAACTTTTAGAAGAAGGTGGAGAAAATTATGAGGCTATTAAGGCCGACCCCTTCTTCAGAAAGGCCTTTGATGGTGGTAAGTTAGATAAAAAACACCTGGCAAAAATGATTTTTTCTGCACCTGATTTGATGAAAAGGCTCAATGCTATAACTCATCCAATTATTGTGAGGGAAATAGAAAGAGAAATTGAAGAGTCAGATGAAAAAAATATCTTTATAGAAATTCCACTTTTCTATCAAATGTCAGTAAGATTTCCAGCTGATTTGGTTTTATTTGTTGAAACTGATAAAAATATCCAGGCCCAAAGACTTGCCAAAAGAGATGATATTGGCGGATTTTATGCAGAGTCAAAAATCAGAAACCAAGAAGCTATGATGGGTCCAAGGGATGGCAGGGAAATTGTAATAAAAAATAACACCAGTCTCGAAGACCTAAGGGAAAATGTAAAAAATATCCTAAGAAGGGAGAAAATTTATGAAAGTAATTAAATGGTTTGGAAAACTTATAGGTTTTATCCTCCTTGCCATCCTAATTTTATTTGTTGTTTGCTATGGAACAATAGCCTACCAAACATCAAGGAGTAGGATAAGCTACCAAGATGAGATTTATAAATCTTCTGAAAAATATAATGTAGACCCACTCTTAACAGCTGCTATAATCAAGGTAGAATCAGATTTTGATAAGGATGCCCATAGTCACCAAGGTGCCCAAGGTCTAATGCAACTCTTAGATGAAACTGCATCCCATGCAGCAGAGTTAACTGGCAAAGAATTTTATCCAGACAAGCTATCTGATGTTGAATACAATCTTGACTTAGGAGTTGCTTATTACGATTACCTTTATAGGTACTACAACAACAGAGACTTGGCCCTTGCAGCTTATAATGGTGGGGTAGGAAATGTTGACAAATGGATAAAGGAAGGAATTATCGATCCTAATAATCCGGATGTTTTGAAGATTCCTTTTGAAGAAACTAGGCAATATGTGACCAAAATCGACGCAAATTATGATGTCTATAAGAAATTTTATAAAAATGGCTTGCCTAGCGAGAAGAGAATGGCTGATTTAAAGCAATTAGCCTTTGACAACTTTATGGTATTTATAGAAGATATTTTTGCAAATCTTAAATAAACCATTGAGAAATTTCCCGATATAATTTATAATAGAAGTATCGGGAAGAAATTTTTTAAAAAAGGAGAAATTTATGGCAGCTAATACTGTGACATTTGCTCATGGTGTTAAGATGGAAGAATACAAAGAACTTTCAGAAAACAGCAGTCTTCATACTGCAACTATTCCAAAGCTTGTAACAATTCCACTAACCCAACACATAGGTGCACCAAGCAAATGCGATGTAAAGAAAAATGACGAAGTTGCTGTAGGAGATCTTTTAGGATCTGCAGTAGGTAACTTCTCAGCAAATATCCACTCCTCAGTAGCAGGAGTTGTAAAAGATGTAATCGATATTCAAAGTGCCTCAGGCAAAAACTGTAAGGCAGTAGTAATCGATACAGAAGGTTTCGACCAAGAAGTTCAATATACTGAGCTTGAAAACGTAAACTTAAGCCCAGAAGAAATTGTAGCCAAGGTAAAAGAAGCAGGAATCGTTGGTATGGGTGGTGCAGCTTTCCCAGCTCACATCAAATATTCACCAAATAAACCAATCGATACTGTAATAGTAAACGGGGCAGAATGTGAACCTTACATAACTTGTGATGACTACATAATGAAAAATTATCCTTTACATATAATAAAAGGACTCATCCAAGTAATGAAGGCTGTAAATGCTAAAGACGGCGTAATCGCTATAGAAAATAATAAGCCAGAGGCTTATAAAACTATGACCCAAGCCCTAGCTGAATTTGCTAATTCAAATAAATTTGACGGCACAATCAAAGTTGTAAGCCTTGAAACCAAATACCCACAAGGTGATGAAAAAAGACTTATAAATGCGATCCTCAAAAGAGAAGTCCCATCAGGTGGTCTTCCAATGGACGTAGGAGCAGTTGTATCTAACGTTTCAACTGTAAATGCTATTTATGAAGCACTTTTCATGGGAAAACCACTTTATGAAAGAATTCTTACAGTAACAGGTAGGACTGTTAAAAATCCACAAAATATGCGTGTAAGAATCGGCACAAGTTTTAACGACCTTATCGAAGAAGCTGGCGGTGCAGAAGAAATCGCAAAGGTTATAAACGGCGGACCTATGTGTGGTATAGCCCAACCTGACCTAAATAAACCAGTAGAAAAAGCTACAAACTGTATCCTAGTATTTGATAGCAAGGATGCCTTCATAGAAGATCCAACACCATGTATCAGATGCGGTAGGTGTGTAAGCGTATGTCCAGTATTCTTACTTCCAAACTACATCCACAAACATGCCCTAGATGGTAGGTTCGAAAAGGCAGACGAAGAAGGCGCACTAGATTGTATAGAGTGTGGTTCTTGCTCATTTGTTTGCCCAGCCAGAAGACCATTAGTTGAGGCTATCAAGTTTGCTAAGAGACAAATAAGACAGGCAGGAAAATAGGGGGAAATATGGAAAATAATAAACAATTATTAGTAACAGCTTCTCCACATATTAGGAGTAAAAGAACAGTCGCAAATGACATGCTCGATGTTATCATTGCACTTTTACCTGCTGGCGCTGTTTCTGTTTACTACTTTGGTTATAGGGCTTTAGTTCTTATCTTAGCATCTGTGATCACTTGTGTATTAGCTGAGACAATCTTTAATAAATGTATCAAAAAAGAAAATACAATCAAGGACCTATCAGCAGTTGTAACAGGTATCTTACTTGCCTACAACGTGCCTTTTACACTTCCAGTATGGCAACTTGTAATAGGAGCAGTATTCGCAATAGTAATTTGTAAGATGCTCTATGGTGGTATAGGTCAAAACATTGTAAACCCAGCACTTGGTGCAAGAGCATTCTTGATGGCATCTTGGTCATCAACCATGACAAACTTTGTTCCAACAGAAAGAGTTGCAACCTTAAAAACAGTTAGCGACGTATCAATGCTAAGTGCGGCAACACCACTATCTGATCCAAAAGCCTACACAATTATGGACTTATTTATTGGTCACATTCCAGGCTGTCTTGGTGAAATAAGTGCCCTAGCCCTTTTACTTGGTGCTTGCTACCTATTAATTAGAAAAGTAATTCACATAAGAATTCCACTAGTATACATACTAACAACTACCATATTCCTTGCAATTTTTGGAGATAAGGTAAATCTAGATTATATACTTAAAAATATCCTATCAGGCGGTCTAATTCTTGGTGCCTTCTTTATGGCAACAGATTATACTACAGCCCCAATCACTCCTAAGGGACAAATCGTATTTGCCTTTGGTTGCGGATTCCTAACAGCGGTAATAAGACTTTGGGGTGGATATCCAGAAGGTGTTTCTTATTCAATCTTACTAATGAACCTCCTAGTACCAATTATAGAAAAACACACTAGAGACAGGATTTTTGGTAAGGCCAAGGCAAAAAAAGGAGCTAAGAATGAATAATAGTTTAAAATTAGGTTTTAAATTACTTTTAATCACATCAGTTACAGCCCTAGCCCTTGCCTTTACAAACAATATGACTAAGCCAATTATAGAAGCTCGTCAACAAGAAGAGCTTAAGGAGAGCTTGGCAGTAGTATATAAGGCAGATAGCTATGAAGAGCTAGATGTTGAAAAACCGGACGTTATAGAAGCAGTTTACAAGGCAAGCGGTGCCGAAGGTGACGGATATGTTTTCCAAATCAATTCACCAGGTGGTTATGGTGGTGACATTGAATTTTTAATCGGTGTTGACAAAGACCACAACATAACAGGTTTTGCTCCTCTAAACCAATCAGAATCAGCAGGTTTTGGTGCTGAAATGGAACAAGATTATTTCAAACAGGGAATGGTTGGAGTAAACATGGACCAAGAAGTTAAGGCAAGTGCAGCAGGTGGAGAAAATGAAATAGTTGGCATCTCAGGTGCTACAATTTCAACATCTACTATCTTAAGAGGTATCAACGCTGCAAGAGAAGTACTTACTAGCTTAGAATAGGAGATATCATGGAAAAACAAAAAGATAAAAAACCAAAGGTAAATTACGGAAAAATATTTACCGACGGTATATTTAAAAACAACCCTGTCCTAGTACAGATGGTTGGTATGTGTTCAGTACTAGCTATATCTTCATCATTAATCAATGCTGTTGGTATGGGTGTATCTGTAACATTCGTACTTGTAATGAGTAACTTAGTTATATCATTACTTCGTAATTTCATCTCAGATGAAATCAGAATCCCATCATTTATCGTAGTAATAGCAGGTTTCGTAACTATAGTTCAAATGCTAATAAAGGCTTATGCCCCAGCTCTCGATAAGAGTCTAGGTATTTTTATTCCACTTATAGTTGTAAACTGTATCATCCTTGCCCGTGCTGAAGGTTTTGCCTCACAAAACGGACCAATCCCATCAATTGTAGATGGTATCAGCCAAGGTCTTGGTTATACAATAGCTATATCAATCCTAGCTTTCTTTAGAGAATTATTAGGATCAGGAACACTTTTCGGCATGCCAGTTATCCCAGAAGAATACACCATAGGCTTCATGCTTCAACCAGCATCATCATTTATAGTCCTAGGTCTTATCTTCGGAGCCTTCCATGCTATAATGAATAGAAAAAAGAAAGTTAATTAGGAGTTATTATGGCAGAATTATTTAAAATTATAATAGCAACTATATTTGTATCAAACTATGTATTAGGACAATTCTTAGGTATCTGTCCAACCCTCGGTGTAACCAGCAAGGTTGAAACCGCAAGAGGTATGGGCTATGCAGTAATCTTCGTTATAGTACTTGCAACAGTTATTACTTGGTTTATCCAACACTACATACTAGAAGTTTTTAATGTTCAATACCTACAGACAGTTGTCTTTATCTTGGTAATAGCAACACTTGTTCAATCAGTAGAAACAGTAATGAAGAAATCTATGCCAGCCCTTTACGGCGCACTTGGTGTATATCTTCCACTTATTACTACAAACTGCGTTGTACTAGGTGTAGCTATAAAAGCAATTGACTTATCATACAACCTTGTTGAATCAACAGTTTATGCCTTTGCAGCATCAATTGGTTTTATGATAGCAATCATGATCTTAGCTTATCTAAGAGAAAAAATCGAATATAACAAAATACCTGAGTCATTTAAGGGAGCTCCAATGTCTCTTATAACCCTAGGTCTAATGGCTATAGCCTTCATGGGCTTTGCAGGTTTAGCATAGGAGGTAAGAATGGAAAATTTATTATTGCCGGTAGCAATACTTGCTATAATGGGCTTTATCTTTGCGATAGCCCTAGGCTTTATTTCACAAAAATTTCACGTAGAAAAATCAGTAAAAGAAGCAGCCGTCAGAGATGCCCTACCAGGCGCTAACTGCGGTGCTTGTGGATATCCTGGTTGCGATGGTCTTGCAGAAGCAATCGCTAAGGGAGAAGCTCCTGTAAATGCTTGTGCCATCGGTGGTGCTAGTGTAACAGCAGCTGTAGCAAAAGCTATGGGTGTTGAAGCGACAGGTGCAGATGACAGAAAAGTAGCCCTCGTGCATTGTAATGGAACTTGTGAAGCAGCCAAGGACCAATATAAATACCAAGGTCTTGAAGACTGTAGGGCACAAATCGCACTCTTTGGTGGTAAAAAAGCCTGCGATTATGGTTGTATCGGTTGTGGTACATGTGAAAAAGCCTGCCCATTTGATGCAATCCATATCATAAACGGTGTTGCCAAGGTTAATAGAGATAAGTGCGTGGCTTGTAAAAAATGTGTGGAAGTATGTCCAAAACACATTATCGACCTTGTACCATTCAAACAAAAACAAGCTGTTCTTTGCTCATCACATGATAAGGGCAAAGACGCAAGGGCAAAATGTTCTAATTCTTGTATAGGTTGTACAATCTGTGCTAAGACTTATCCAGAAGCCTTTGAAATGGACAATTTCTTATCAAAAGCTGTTAATATCGACGAAATCGATCCAGAATTACTAAAGACAGCCGCAGAAAAATGTCCAAACAAATGTATAACAATATTTGAATAAAATTTAAAGAAGACCCCTCGGGGTCTTTTTTTATTGCCCAAAAACCATATAATATAACCATGATTATTTTATAAAATATTAAGATAGATATAGAGGTTATTATGAAGATAAGAAAAGGAGATATAATTGTAATTGTCGGCCTGATTTTTTTAAGTTTCGGCCTGAATTTTGCAATTGATAAGATGACTACGGGCTATGAGGGAGATTTGCTTGTAGTCGAACAAGACGGAAAAGTAATTAAAAAACTCCCTATGGATAAGGATACAGAATACGTGGTTAATTACGGTGGCCACTACAATAAAATTGTTATTAAAAACAAGAAAGCATTTATAAGCGAGGCTGATTGTCAAGATCAGATTTGTGCCCATATGCATCCTATAGAAAGGGAAGGCCAAACAATTATTTGCCTGCCACATAGGTTGTTTTTGGAACTTGAAAGCCATGGAGATAAGAAAAAAGATGACGATGCTATAGATAAGGTGGTGAACTAATGGGTAAAAATATCAAAGATTTAACTAATATGGCCCTCTTGGTGGCCCTTGCCCTAATAATTTCACTTATTGAACTACAAATCCCTGTTCCTGTGCCAATACCAGGTGCAAAACTCGGACTTTCAAATATAATAATACTAGTAAGTCTTTATTTTTATGGATTTAAGGCAAGTCTTACCATAGCGCTTTTAAAAAGCTTTATGCTGGTCTTGATAACAGGGGCTGTGACCTCGTTTTTCTACTCAGCAGCAGGAGCGATTCTTTCATCAATCGCAATGGCAATCGCCTTAAGATACCACGACCGCTTATTTTCTTTTATCGGTGTAAGCGAAATAGGAGCCTTTGCCCACAACCTAGGACAAATCATAGTTTCAGCTATTATAATGGAAAATATCAAGATGTTTACTTATTTTCCAGCCCTAGTTTTGGTTGGCACCTTTAGTGGATTTTTTGTAGGACTTTCTTCAAACTTTATTATAAAGCATATGAAAAAAATAAACATCGGAGAAAATGTTTAAATGAAACAAACTATCAAGGATATGAAGCTAATCGATAGGCCAAGAGAAAAACTTATAAAGTTGGGCCACGACAGCCTGAGTGAAAAAGAGCTTCTTGCCATAATTATATCAACTGGTACAGATAAGAAAAATGCCATTGACCTTGCTGAAGAAATACTTGAAACCTTTAGCGAAGAGGCTCTTCTAGAAATAGAAGTCGAAGAGCTTACCAAAATAAATGGGATCAAAGAGGCTAAGGCTTCAAAGATTATAGCAAGCCTTCAACTAGGCAAGAGGATTAAGGAAAATATTCTAAATAAGGAAAAATATAAGATTAGCTCAAATGAAGATGCCTATGAATATATCAAAGATACAATAAGCCTTAGAGACAGGGAATATTTTTACACAATCCTTCTTAACAACAAAAATGAAGTTATTTCCAAGGAGCTTATTTCAATTGGTGACTTATCTTCATCCATAGTTAATCCTAGGGAAGTTTTTAAGCCAGCCATAAAAAAATCTGCCAAGTCAATGATTTTGGCTCACAACCATCCATCGGGCAATCCTAGCCCTTCAAAGGCAGATTTGTTAATCACCCACAGACTAATAGATGCAGGGGAAATCCTTGATATCAACGTCCTTGACCACTTGATTATTGGCCACGGATCTTATGTAAGTTTAAAAAAAGATAATTATATATAGGAGTTTAGGATGAAATTTAAAATGATTGCTACAGACTTTGCCATAGACCTTGGCACTAGCAATATTTCAGTATATAAAAAAGGCGAAGGCCTTATTATAAATGAGCCTTCAAGCCTGGTTCTTGATGAAAATCACACTAAGGTAGAAGCCATAGGCCAAGAGGCTAAGGATATGCTTGGTAAAACCCACGAGGATATCCAAGTTGTAAAACCAATTAAAAATGGAGTTATAACTGACTTTAACCTCACAGAAGCCATGCTAAATTACTTTTTTGACAAGGTAAATCCGAACTTTAGCCTAATCCAACCAAGAGTTGTGATTGTTGTACCATCAGGTATTACAGATATACAAAAAAGAGCAGTAGAAGATGCAGCCCTCCACGCAGGCAGCAGGGATATTATCTTAGTTGACGAATCACTCGCAGCAGCCTATGGGATGAACCTTTCCCCAGATGAGCCTAGGGGAATTTTAATGATAAATATGGGCGCTGGCACAAGCCAAGTTGCAGTTATTTCCCTAAATGGAATCGTAGTTTCTGCCACAATGAACAAGGGTGGTGACTACCTAGATGAAAAAATTGTTGATTATTTTAGGGAAGAAAAGAATCTTGAAATTGGTAAAAATACTGCAGAAGAAATCAAGATTAAACTCGCTTCTTTAAAAATAAAAGACGGCAATAACCAGATGGAAGTAAACGGCAGAGACCTTCTTGATGCTAGACCAAAGACTGTAAGTGTTAGCTCTAGCGAGTTAGTTTCTTGTATTCTTCCTTTTGCAGACGAAGTTTGTGAAATGGTCCTTGAGGCACTTGAAAAGACACCACCAGAAATTTCTTCTGATATTAGAAGAGATGGCTTTGCCCTTTCTGGATCCTTGTCAAAGTTATCAGGTCTTGCTGAATATATAGAAAAGAAAATCGGATTAAAATCTTACCGCTCAGAAGATCCTGGCACAGATGCAATCCTAGGAGCAGGATTAATTTTAGAAAATCCAGACAAGTATTTAAAATATCGTAAGTAGGTAAATATGGCATATAAGAGAGTAAAAAAAGATAAAAAACCTTTCATATTTACAGTTGTAGGCCTAAGTCTGCTTATACTTATTTCAAGCCAAAGCGAAACTATTTCTCAAACAGGTTCAAATCTTGCAAACACAATTCTAAGACCAATTGAAAAAGTGACTTATTCTATATCATCTGCTATGATTGAGCAACTCGAAAGGACAATTGGATCTAAGGAAACCCGTGAGCAAGTATTGAAACTTGAGGCAGATAATAGGTCTTTGGTAATGGAAAATGCAAGACTTTTAGCAACAATAAATAGGGAAGAGTTTTTAAAAGATGAAGCTATTGCTACTAAGGGCACAGAAAATAAGTACATCAAGGCTAAGCTTATAAACACAGATGTAAACTCAATGACAACTCATTTTACAATTGACAAAGGAGCTGTAGATGGGATTGAAAAAAATGACATCATTCTACAAGCTATTGGCGATAGCAAGTTTTATACAGGTCTTGTCGGCAAGGTCACAGAAGTTTATAAAACTACAGCAAGGGTTGAAACTATAAATTCAAATGAAAATGACGTTTCCTTTGTAAATGCAAACTCTGGTGACTATGGTGTAATTGATATTTTCAATAAAAACACTATACAAGGTTTTATGATAGACCTTGAAAGCAAGATTAATGAAAAGGACATCCTCCTAACAAGTGGTCTAGGCGGAATTTACCCTTACGGCATCTACATAGGTAGGGTTGCCACAGTGACCATGAGTGAGGATTCCCTAAGGAAAAATATTACAATCAAGTCACCAGTCGATTTCACCCACTTGTATAGGGTCCTAGTATTAAAGCATGACGCGACTTATTCAATTGATAAAAAACCTGTAACTAAGGAGAAAAAGCAAAAGGAGGGGGAAATTTATGAATAAATTTAAAAGCTTTTTGATTTTATTAATAAGTTTTATTTTACAAACCTCAATTTTTGCTAAAATAGATATCCTAGGGGCAAATATAAATATCCTAATCCCAGCAACTATAGCCCTTTCCCAAATTCTACCAAATAAAACTGGCAGAATTGGAGGTCTTGTGGTTGGTCTTTTTGAAGATTTTCTATTTTCAAGCCTAGTAGGGGTGAGGGCCTTATCCTATTATATAATAGGCGTTGTTTCCTCAGGAGAATTTATAAAGGTCTCAAAGGACAAGCAGACAGGTCTAATAGTTTGTCTTATAGCTAGTGTTTTTAACTTCTTATTGGTAAATGGTATCTACTATATTTTTGGAAAGAGTTTAAACTCAATTACAGGCTATTTTGGCCTTGAAATCCTAGTAGAAGCTATCTTAAATTCAGCTATCTACTTAGTTTATTACATGCTTATCAAAAAGATAATGTATATACCAACCTATAGAATTTAGGGGATTTTATGAAAAATAAAAAAGAAAATAGGTTTATTTTCATCCAAGTAGTTGTAGTTCTTGCTATAATTGCTATAGTTTTTAGACTTTTTAATGTAATGGTCACCAAGGGTGATTATTACAGGGACTTATCCGATAATAGGAAAGTAAAGGAAGTTGACGAACTTGCAAGTAGGGGCAATATCTACGATAGAAACGGCAAAATCTTGGCTACATCTATACCTTCCTTTGCAGTTAAGCTCTACAAGGATGAGTTGATGAGCCTTGATGAAGATAAAAGAATAGAATTAATCTCAAACCTAGTTGATATTCTTGAAGAAGATGGGGTCAACTATACTGAAGATTTCAATATAAAACTAAATACCTTTAAGTACAAAAAAGATATTGACTATTTCAAGAAAAAAGAAATGCCAATCGAAGATGTGGTCCATAAGTTAATTGAAAATGACCTCATAGAAGAATTTTTGCTTTCCACTTATGACCAAGATGGTATCAAGTATGAAACTTTAAATACAGCTATCCTTGCCCTCAAAAAAAGGGGTATAGATGTGCCAGCTCACATTAGCCAGAAAGATGGCAAACTCAAGGTTGAATATAAGAAAAATTACGAGAAAAAACTTGCCAATATAGGCCACAAGAAAGACGACGATCCAATAGACGTAATCCTAGAATCTGTTGGTGAAGATAGGTCTGTTTTATTATCAATCCTTCAAAATTCACACGCAAGATTACTTGCCTATAGGATTTTAGACAGTCACAAGCTTTTGGGAAGTCTCTCTATGGAACCTTACTCAATTAAGAGTGACCAAGACCTAATTGAAAAAAAGGCGAGACTTCATAAAGTTTTCAAGAAAATCACCCTTGATTCAAAGCCAAGTGACGATTTTTATGAAATAGTAAAAAATTCTACAATTAAAGACGTTTTGTCATCAGCCATGGTAGATGATAAGGGAGCCTATATAATTCCTGCAAATATGCTTATAGAAGAGCTTGAAAACAAGGGGATTTATGCCAACTTTGAGACAGAAGTCATAACAGAAACTAAGGATGATAAGAACCAATATTCTGTAGATGTAAGGTTTAAAAATCCGCAGGCAGGTTCTGCCATAGATGAACTAGCAAGGCTTGCTGAAGAGCATGACCTAATAAAGCCTTTGATTTTGTCAGAATATGTAAAATATATGGCCCAAAATGCCAATACAAGAAATAATATTTATCCAAATATAGATATTACAGAAGATGATCCGGACGACTGGAAATACACCTTTACCATAGATAAGAAAGATTTTTATACCCATTATGCTAACAAAGATAGGGCAAATTCTACAAAGGAAACTGTAGATATCCTAATGAATGAAGATGACGGACAAAAAATCCTAGAATACCTAAAGAAGGTTAGTGGACTTGATGCCTATAATGATGTTGAAGCTGTTGGAATATTAACTATTGACAATACTTTAAACAGACAAGGATCATTTGGTTATAGGCCAATAAATATAGTTTATAACCTTGATGAGTCCACAGTTTTAAAAATTGAGGAAAAGATTGATTCTGGATCGGGAATTGTTGTTGAGACTATCCCAATCAGGTCTTATCCAAATAGAAACTTAGCAAGTCACGTTCTTGGCTATATGGGACCAATTGCCACAAGCCAGGAAGTAGATAAGTATGTTAAGGAAAGAGCCTATCTGAGAGACGAAATCATTGGTAAAACAGGTATAGAAGAATCCTACCAAGATAACCTAAAGGGTAAAAACGGCAGGTCCCTTGTAACAGTTGACTCTTCTGGAAATAGGAGAGAGACCATTTCCCAAACCAAGTCAGAGCCAGGTGATGATGTCTATTTATCAATTGATGCCAAGCTTCAAAAACAGGCAGAAGATTCACTCGAAGGTGTTCTTAGGGCCCTAAGAGAATCAGGCTTTTATGAATCAGAATATGGATCATTTAGACCATTCAAGATGGCACCTCACGCAGAAAGTGGGGCTGTAGTTGTTTCTGATGTTAAGACAGGTGAAGTCTTAGCCCTTGCATCTTATCCAAACTACGATCCAAACTTATTTTCAACTGGTATTTCAACTTCCGACTGGGAAGCCCTCCAGGTAGAAGATAGCGAAGGTCCACTTGCCCCAAGACCAATGTTAAATATAGCAACCCAAACAGCAGTAATGCCGGGTTCAACCTTTAAGTTAGTTACAGCACTTGCTGCCCTAGAAAAAGGCCTAGACCCGCTTGCTATAAATAATTGTCATGGCTTTATGGAAATAGGTAACAGGAGATTTTCTTGTTTGATCTATACTGAAAGTGGAATGACCCATGGTGAGGAAAACCTCTATGGAGCAATCAGAGATTCTTGTAACTATTATTTCTACACCCTAGCCCTTGGAGAAAATCCGGAAGATGGTGACACTCTTACAACCAAGCTTGAACTAAATGATATTAGGCTAGCTTGCGAAATGTTAGGACTTGACCAAGAAACAGGTATAGAAATCAATATACCAAAAGAAGCCAGGGGTAATGTCCCATCAATAGGTAAGAAAGTTGAAGTTACAAAGCTAATGCTCAAAGACTACCTAGAAAAAAACCTAACTCTCTTTATCAAAGAAGGAGTCAAGAAAGCTAGGGATGAATATGAGCAAGATATCACAGATATAGTCAAATTTACAGATAATCCTAGTGAATGGTCAAGAAAAGCCATAGTCGATTTCTTCGATGAAAGAGGCTACGATCCACTAATGGTGCCAGAAGGACAAAGAGACGGACTTGCTGATACAATCAAGTATACCTACCTAAACCAAGCAGTTTGGGATATTACAGATATGCTAAATATCGTAATCGGTCAGGGCCAAAACTCCTACACACCTATCCAGATGAACAGGGCCATAGCTACCCTAACTAATGGTGGTTACCTAAATAAATTCACCCTTATAAATAAGGTTAAAAACCACGATTCTGGTGAAGTTTTATTTGAAAATGTGCCAGAAAACGAGAGAATAGATATTAAGGATAAAAAATATCTTGAAGATATCAAATACGGTACCCTACTCGTTGCTCAAAAAAATGCTGTATTAAGCCAACTTCCAATGGATATTGGTATAAAAACTGGTACAGCAGAGGTAGAAGGTAAAAACCCTGACGGAACAGACTATGATACTTATGCATGGATGGTAGGCTTTGCACCTTATGATAATCCAGAAATAGCAATTTCTATTGTCTTAACCCAAGGTGATACTTCCTACAATGCCTCTCCAATAATGAGAGATATTGTTGCTAGGTACTTTGATTTGAATGTTGAGATGATAAACGCAGAGCCAACCGCCAAAGATATCCAAGACCTTGGCGAATCAGCCAATGGTGGGGACCACAACCACGGACATTAGTAAGAGGAAATTATGCAAATATATCTAATAAATGGGAAAAATAGTATAGGTAAGACCGATTTTGCGGTAAATCTAGCAGAAAGACTTTCTGAAAATAAGATGGTCTTACTTACATCTCTTTTTAGGAGTGACCAATCAAATATTGAAGATTATTACAAGAAGGACGGGATGATAAGCTATGATATATCAGACTATTTTCTAGGTCTTTGTAGCTTGGATAAGGTAATTGTTGAAGAAAATCCAAACTTAAAATTTATTATAGCTCCTCTTGTTGAAGGAAAATACGATATTAGGGTTCAAGACGTTTACAATCTTATAGATGAAGTAGATGCTGATATTATAATTCTAGATAACCTATATCTTCCAATTAAGGATGCAATAAAAATAGAAATTCTTGATAAGGATGAAATAGACAAAGATATTCACGCAGACTATTTCTTCATTAATCGTTGCGATGAAGGCTTTGATCCAAGAACTATCAAAGAAAAACTTCAAGGAAAATCCGCAACCTATCTAGGTTTTGTAAAGGAAAATGAATATTTCAAAGATGTTATAGATAATCTTATGAAAGGCGAAGCAGAGCCAATAGGAGACCTTGGATTTTTTGAAAAAGTAAAGAGGATTTTTAAGAAGTGAAAGTAATCTTTGACGATAAAAAAGAAAAAATCTTAATGAGACAAGTAGATGGGAGAGTCATGGAAGTCATATTCTATGACTCTCTTCTTCATAATATCTATAGGGGCAAGGTCCTTGACAAGATTGATAGCCTGGGAGCATATTTTGTAGAAATATCCGAAAAAGAAACTATATTCTTAAAATCAACTCTCAATTATAAAATAGGGGATAATGTCATAGCCCAATATGTTAGAGAGCCTGCCAATGGTAAGCTAGGCCTAGGAAGCGAAAATTTTTCTATAGAAAATGAGGCCTACACTCTAACTAGATATCCGCTTAGGAAAAGACCAAAGCTTAAAAAAACTATGGAAAAAAATGATGACTTGTATAAGGAAATCTTAGCGGAAAAAGATAGGCTAATTAATGAGGAGAAATTCCTACCAAGTCCAAAACTTTTGAGGGAAAATTCAATAAAGGAAAAATACCTTGGAAATTTTAAGGATTATGAGTTAAAAGACTTTGATATTAATAATTCTTTAGATTTTGCTAAGCTCATTAGAGAGATAAAAAAATCGGAAATTTCCTACAAGGATATGTCGATTATTGTTGATGAACTTAAGACTCTAACTGTGATTGACGTTAATACAGGCAGCAGAAAATCAAAACAGGGGAAAAAAGACTTTCTTTTGAATGTAAATTTAGACCTAGTTGACTTTATTGCTTATAATCTGAAATTAAGGAATATCGGAGGAATGGTTGTTATTGACTTTTTAAGGTCAGACGGGCAAGATTTGATAAAAGACACCTTTAAAAAATCAGCAGAAGCTTACGGTCTAGAGGCAGAAATATTTGGGTTTTCTCCCATGGGACTTTTTGAATTATCAATAAAAAGAAGAGGCGATAGTTTAAAAGCTAACCTTGCGAAAAGATCTTTACTTTTCTAGGTTAAATGCTTTTACTAAAGCCTCTTTTTCTTTTTTTGTAAGTTTTTTTATCCTTGCCTCAAGCTTAAGGCCAATGGATTTGCTGTCGACTCTTTTGTAATAAACTAGACTTACAGGAAGCCTTGACCTGGTGTACTTAGCACCTTTGCCTGAATTGTGGGCCTTAACTCTCTCTGTGACATCATTGGTATAACCAGTATAGAGGGAATTATCCCCACACCTTAAGATATAAACAAAGTGCATCAGGAAAATCTCTCGTTTAGGACTTGGTTAATGATGTCAACGTCAAAACCCTTGCTGGCAAGGTGTCTAAAAACCTTGGCCCTATTTTCATAAGAAAAGTCGTTTTTGATCTTCTTATCAGCAAAAAATCCTGCTTTCTCAGCTTCTCTTTCGTCAGAAATCATATAGATATAATCTTCGATTAAATTATCATCGATGTGTTTTCTTTTTAGCATGAAGCGAATCTTGCCCCTAGACCAGTTTGAAATCTCATCCTTATCCCTTATGTAGGCCTTGACATAGGACTCATCATCGAGAAATCCGTAGGAATCAAGATAGGCAATGATTTTTTCTATTACATCTTCTGAAAACTTTTGTTCTTTTAGTTTTTGCCTTATTTCATAGGTTGATTTTTGCGAATAAGAAATCTTATTTAAGGCGTAATTTTTGGCCCTATTAAACTCATCATTGGCTAAAATCAGCTTGTAGGTAGGAAAGTCAATTTCCTTATCAATTTCAAAGGCATTTTCGTAGTAGAGATCGTAGTCTACATAAAATTTCTCCTTTGAAATAGTAAGCCTAATTAAATTGTATTTGTCTGAATATTCTATATTTTCGATAATCATTTCATAGAAAGAATTGCATTATAAACTAAGGGAGCAACCATGGCTATAGAAATGACAATTGCAAATATTTTTAAAATTAATTTCCTTGTAGTTTTCATAATTCACCTCTGTAGATATTTTACTACAAAGAATAGAAAAAGAAAATTTTTAAAAAATTTGCATTATTTTTAAATCCATGGTATTATATTATTTGTCAGTAGGAAAGACCTGGGCTAATAACTTGGGAAATCCTAAAGAAATAATAAAAAATATTTGACAAAAGTAAATAAAAGTTGTATACTTAAATAGTCAGTATGAATAGTGAAGATACAAACGTGGTGGGTATAGTCCAGTTGGTTACGACACCTGGTTGTGGCCCAGGAGAGCGTGAGTTCGAATCTCACTACTCACCCCATGCGGGATTGGCGGAATTGGCAGACGCGCTAGACTTAGGATCTAGTGAGAATTTCTCGTGAAGGTTCGACTCCTTTATCCCGCACCAATTAATAAGCTTTAATAGCTTGATTTCAACGATTATAATTTTACGGTTACCAGTAAGTTACCAGTAGAATTATAATCGTTGTTTTTTTATGCTTTTTTCTATTTTTGTCCCTGCTTCTTATCCTGCTTTTAGTGCAGTTTTAAAATTATAGGTTTGGAACTGGTTATATAGATATATATCTACTACTTGGATATAAGATTTCTTTGTGGTTTCTATGGATTCGTGTCCCATTAAGTCCATGAGATCTATATCACTTATGCCTGACATATGAGCTATTGTGGCGAAGGTATACCTACATTGTATAGGGGTTGTTTCTTCTAGTCCTGCCTTTTTGAGTGCTCCTTTAAAGATTGTGTTTCTAAAGGTGGTATCACTTGGATGAGATGGCTTTGGGTTTTGTGGGTTTATTCTTGTGTTTTCTACTATATAGCCTGTGGTTGATTCTTGAGCTAATTCTTTTAATATATCGTAGATTCTATCGTGTATAAACATTATCCTTCTTTTGCCTTTATTGGTTTTCATACCAAAATCTCTAATGATTCTTTTTTTGAAGTCAATGTTCATAGTTTTTAATTTCCTATATTCCGATGTCCTCATCCCTGTAAATATCATGCAGAGTATGTGGCGAGCGTCGGGGTTGTATGGGATAGATTTGAAAAGTTTGTCTATATCTTGGGTGTAGAATATAGTTTTTTCTTTGGTGTTTTCTTTACCTTTTACATCCAGTAGTTTTGCTCTATCTTTATCTACTAATTCATGTTTTTCTGCAAATTGGTAGATTTTACTTGCTACGTGTTTTAACCTTGAGATTGAGTCTTTGGAGTAATCTTTTCTTATTTTTTGGCCGTTGATGGTTTCATAGTATCCTTCTTTTACTTTCTGATCTATACATCTTTGCATCTCCATAGTTTTTATTTCCATTATGTTTTTATTCCAGATAGGGTGGAAGGATAGGAAGGCGTCCTCGTATCTGTTTTTTGTTTTATAACTTAGTTTTAAAAAATCATCTGTCTTTTTATATGCTTCGTAAATTTCCCTGAATGTTTTTATGTCGTCTACACATACATAATTGTCTAGGGCGGCTTTTGCTTCTTTCCTTGATTTATAAAATCCAACTGTGGGTCTATATTCTTTACCATTTATGTCATAGGTGGCGGGGAGTCTTGCCCACCATGGTGATTTTCTGCCTTTGACGTAGGTGATTGAGCCTTCACCATTGGCGAATTTTCTATCTCTTTTCATTGTTTTGTCCTTTCTTTTTTATGTTTTACCCGGGTTTTACCGTTGGTTGTGGTATGGTAATTGTGTACGATTCCTGCCCTTTATTGGGCGGGGATTTTTTATTGTCTTTTAGTGTCTGATTGTTTAAATTTGCAGACCTTAAGTGTCCATTACTCGGGCTTTTTTTAGCCCTATGGATTAGCATAGGGCTGGGTACTATTTAAGTTCTTCTGCTGTTACTTGATTGCCTTTATCATTAAAGGTAAATTTGATTTTTATTCCCTCTGCTATGTTTGCAAAGTTTTCATCGCTTGCATCAGCAACGTGCCAAGTAATCTCTTTGACATCTTTTGCGTTCTTTGGATAGTATAAGTTAACGCCTTCTTTTTCCACTTTGCCGAGCATTTCTCCACCGCCTTCTTGGCCAGCAAATAGGTCTGGGTCGATTTGTTCTTTGGTGTCGGTTGTGATAGGGGATTGGCCTACGTAGAATTGTATGTTTTTATCTTCGGTGTTTTCTACAGAGTATCCTATTGTTATAACGTCTACTGGTTGGTCGGTGTCATAGTAGGCTTTTAATTCATCGTTAAACTCTGTCATTCTTCCTGTTAATACGCCATATATTGTAAGATTTACTGGACCTATTTTGTATGTTTGATCAACTCTGCCAGCCTTTATTATTTCGATGGTGTTTCCTTCGTTTTTATATGTTTTTCCAGCATAGGAGTAGATGTCATCTTCATTCTCTTTTTGGACTTCTTCTTTTACTTCCTCAGCTTCTTTGGTTTCTTCCTTTGTTTCTTCTTTTGCGACTTCTTCTTGCTTGACTTCCTCTTTAGATTCTTTTGGTTTTTGATCTCCTCCACAAGCTGTTAGGGTCAAGGCTAGGGCCATTAGTGTGATTATTTTTTTCATAATTTCCTCCTATAATTTTTTATATATTAAGCCTTGCGGCTAAATATTAACATTTAATTTTAGTAAATAAGTGTTCTTATGTTTTTCTCTTGTTATTATTTTGTTGTTAACCATCTCTTTTATAATTGTCCCTATTTCTTGAGGTGTACAATAATTTATTTCGTGTTTTAAGTCTTTTTGTAAATAAGTTTCGTTTATTTTAAGTATTTCAATTATATCTAGGACAGCCTGATTAGCGTCTAGAAAATTTTGCATATATTTTAATATTGTTTCTTTGAATGAAAAACAATCGTTTTTAGAATTATGACAAAATTCCCACATATCCTGGAAATATATTTTCCCACCATCTCCATTGGCGTAACAAAATTTTTTAAATTCATCATAAGCTGCGAGGTTGGATTTTAATTTGTTGTAATCAGCTTTATCTGAAATGTATATTCTATTTTCGTAGTCTTGAATTATTGAATGATTTTTTTTGTGAAATTCACTTTCTAACTTTTTTTCGTGGTCAGTCCTATGAAATTTCGGATTATTGCTATTTTTTCTTTCGTCTATTGCTTTATCGGCTGAGATTTCACAAAAATCTTCCCAGTCCGACCCCTCAAGCCTTTCTCCACTTTTTATCCTTTTTAAATATTCCTGGTATTTTGTTTCTTTATCTATCGGAGTCTTTTCGGCCGATTTAAATAGCTTTTTTATTATTCCCATAATTACCTTCTAATGAATTTATAGCGTTACTGAGTATTGGACTACTTTTCCTATAATCTTTATGTTATCTTTTATATCAAAGATTGTGTCGTAGTAGTTTGGATTGGTTGAGGCTGGTCTGAATATAAGTTTATTGCCATCCCTGTAAAAGTATTTGACAGCATATTCTCCGTCTTGGGTTGCATATACCACTATGTCGCCATTTTTTAGGTCGTAGATGGTATCATAGCCGATTATCCCGATTACTGAGTCATTAGGGATTATCTTATTCATTGATTCACCATTTACCTTTAAAAAGAAAAGATTTTTGCTTCCTGCATAGTTGCCTGTTAGTTCATCTGGAATTTGGATTTTTGGGAGGTTTTCCATACCGCTTATAGTTGTCGGACTGCCTGCTGATACATAATTATCTATGTAGGGGTAGGTGTGGACTGATACGGATCGGGCTATAAATTCTAAATTTTCCCTCGGCTCTCCAGTTAATTCTGAAATTGATATATTGTATATTTCTGACAATTCTTTCAATTTGGAGTATGGGGGAGTATTTCTACCTTGTTCATACATACCATAGGCGGATGTGGTGATTTTTAATTTTGGAGCAATTGTTTCCTGAGTATATCCGTTCAATTTTCTGTAATGTTTTAGATTTTCAGTGAGTTTTGTCATTTAATTAACCCTCCTTTTACTAGTATTTTACAATTTTAAATAGTATAATACCACTACTTAAAATGGTATTTTCAAATAAAACTATTTAAAATAATAAAGAAATAGTTGACGAATACCATTTTAAATGGTAATATATTATTAGATACAGAAATGAGGTGATTGATATAAATAATAAAATCAAAATTTACAGGGCTATAAAAAATGTTAGCCAACAAGAGTTGGCAGATGCGATAGGAGTTAGTCAACAAACAATTGGAAGGATAGAAAAGCTAGGAACTACTAATTTAATGACGGCACAAAAAATAGCTAATTATTTTGGGGTAAGAATCGAAGATATTTTTTTAAATAAAAATACCACTTTAAATGTTAATTAGTCCGAGATTATTTTTTTAAAATAACATTTAAAATGTCAGGAGGTGCTTATAGGTGGAGAAAAGATTGGTTAAGAATGAAGGAGTTAAGGAAGCGGCAAAGATACTTGGTGTTACTGAGTATGCTATTGTTTGCGGTCTTAAGGCTGATAAGTATAGCTTCGGGGCTACTTTTGTTGGCAAGGGTAGTGATCAGATGATTTATGTTGATATGTTTAGCCTTAAGTTGGTTGAAGAAGGAAAGATTTCACCTTTTAAAGGTGGATGGGTTTTATAAGGAGGATTGAATGCAAGTTTTTAAGATACCGAGAAAAGAAAGAATTGAGTTGATGAATAGTAGGAAAAAAGACCTTGATTTTTTAGATAAGATTAAGCGTAGGGAATTAGAAGGAGCTATTAAATTTAGGCTTACCGAGAAAATCTTGGTTACCCTTATAAGTCTGATGTGGCTGGGTTTAGGGATTGGAGGTTTTACTCCTATGTGTGAGATTTTGTGCATACCTTTTGCGATTATCACACTTTTTGGCGGGTTGTGGATTATATAAAGAAAAAAGGCCTAGCCGAAGCTAAGCCAATTTAAAAAATAACTATAAGAATATTATACCAATTTTGGAAGAAAAGAAAAGGTGGAATATGAAAACTAGGGAATTTATGCAGCTTGAGGACAAAGAGAAAGAGAAGAAGTTTTATTTAGAGCATAAGTATCGAAGGTCTGTCGGTGGCAAATCGCTATATTTTACTATATACATTTCCCACGATTTGCTGCTTGTAAAATCTCGAATTGTTAGCGAAAATCTCAAACAGAAATTTACTCTTAAAGAAATTGAAGAGATTAAAGAAAAATACGATACTGATTTAGCTGACTTTGAGTTAGTGGAGATTGAAAATGAAGGCTAAAGATCAAGTCGATTTCTATGACTCTGTTAGGGTTATGGAAATTGATAGCTTAGAAAAGATTAGAGAAATTTTACTTAAAAAGAAGATGACTAACGATAACATCGCTAAGCTTAATTTGGTGGATGTTGCGATTGCTGAGAAGCATAGAAGAAAGGGATATATGGAGAAGTTATGAAAATAAAATTTGTGCAAGAAAAAGAGTTTGAAGTTGATATTGACTTGGAAGATGTTTACAAAAAGTTTGATGGAGATGTGCAGAAAGCGGTTGAAAGTGGCGATTATGAGCCAGTTTATGTTGGTAACAAAAATTTAGTAGTTTTTGATAGTGATCTATCACATAAAGATGTGCTTTTTAGAGATTGTCTTATAAAGGAAAAGCGTAGAGAAATGGAAAGGGCGAGAGCATGAGGATTAGTTTTGCACTTACTAAAGAATACGATGTTTGGATTGATATGGAGGAGATTGATAAAAAATACCTTGGTGATACTAAAGCAGCGGTTAAGGATAAGTTTAAGGAAGCGGAAGAGACTGACGTTTATTTAGATGATATTGAGATTTTAGAGGAGGAAAAGCACTTTCCAGATTTGATGTATCAAGCAAGTCAGGAAGCAGCGTATCAGGCAGAGAGAGACCTGCAAGAGAGCCAGTATTTGAGGGATTTGATATGAAGAAGATTGCTAATGTTGCTAAGTTAAGCCGTGAAGAATGGCTTGAGATGAGGACTAAGGGCCTGGGTGGGTCGGATGCTGCGGCCGCCTGTGGTCTTAATCCTTGGAAATCTAAGGCTAGCCTCTATCTTGAAAAGACGGGGCAAGTTGTAAAAGATTTTGATAGCGAAGTTATGAGGCAGGGCCGAGACCTTGAAGATTATGTTGCTAGGAGATTTACAGAGGCGACTGGTAAGAAGGTTAGAAGAAATAACTTCATGATGGCTAGCAAAAAACATCCGTTCCTGCTTGCTGATATTGATAGGGAAGTGGTCGGGGAAAATGCAATCCTTGAGTGTAAGACTACTAGCCCTTTTGCAAAAGATAAGTGGGATGATGGGCAAATCCCTATAAATTATGAATTACAATGTCACCATTACATGATGGTGACTGGGGCTGAAAAATGCTATATTGCTTGCCTTATCTTTTCTACTGATTTTATTATCAGGGAGATTGAGAGGGACGAAGAAGTAATTGAGATGTTGAAAGCCCAAGAGGTTGATTTTTGGGAAAATTACGTCCTAGCTGGTCAGATGCCAGCTCCTGATGGGTCGGCTGAGTATGATACGGCTCTTAAAGATAGGTTTAAGGGAGGTCTTGAAGATTCTATTGATCTAGATGTTGATGAGTTAGATTTCAAGTCCTATCTTGAGACCAAAGACCTTATAAAGGATTTGGAGACTAGGACAAAGGAGTTTGAACAAGAGATTAAGCTACAGTTAGGAGACCATGATTTTGGAGCGACAAAGTTTTTACAGGTTAGCTATAAGCCTTTTACTACTACTAGGATTGACACTAAGAGAATAAAAAAAGAGAGACCAGAGATTTTTGAGGAGTTTTCAAAAACTACAGAGTCTAGGAGATTTAATTTGAAGGAGATTGTAAATGAATAAAACAGATTCAAGAAATGGTATCAAGTTATTGCAAGAAATATTAAAGTTATCGATGCATGAGTTGATGGATGATGTGTGGGAAGCTGACGAAGAAGATTTGATGGAGCGTTTCGAGATGGTGTTGGCTACCCCAGATGATGAATATCGTCCTACATCTTTTAGTTTAATGCAAATAACGGGATTGATAGGGGCTGTCTTAATTGCGAAGCATAGGATAGATGAAAAAGAGTTGATGAAGATGTTGAAAGATAGCAATGCTTTATTTGTGAAGGAGATTATAAGTGAGTAAGAGAAACAAAAATTATGCAGATATTTTAAGTGATCTAACAAAAGATTATATCGAGACTTTAAAAAATGAAATCACTAGGCTGAGAGTTGAAAAGGCTCAGCTTATAAATAAACAACATGAGATTCTAGGACAGTTAGATTTAGCTAGAGATCAAAGGAATAAATATTATCAAATGACGGAAAAACTCGAGAAAAGAATATCAGAATTAGAAAAACAAGAAGAGGGATTTTAGGAGGATAAAACATGACTAATGCAAAACAAGCACTACAAAAAAAGAACGATTCTAGGACACCAGCACAAAGAAAGCAAGATACGGTTAGGGGACTTCTTAAGTCTATGGAGGGGGAGATTAAAAATGCCCTCCCTGCTTACTTACCAGTTGAAAAGTTTATAAGGACTGCACTTACTGCTATTAATTCTAATCCTAAACTTGCTAATTGTACACAAGAGTCTTTACTTGCTGCAATCATGAATTCAGCCCAGCTTGGTCTTGAATTTAATACACCATTAGGTGAGGCTTACCTCATCCCTTATGAAAATAAGAAAAAAAGGATTACTACAGTTAATTTTCAAATTGGTTATAGAGGTTTATTAAAATTAGCCTATAATACGGGGCAATTTAAGAGGATTACAGCCCGTGAGGTTAGGGAAAACGAAAAATTTGATTTCGATTATGGGACTGGTGAGATTACTCATAAGCCTTGCTTGACTGGCGATAGTGGGGATGTTATCGGCTACTATGCAATTTACCAGACCAAGGACGGCGGGCAGGATGTCTTTTATATGTCAAAGGACGATGCAAGAAATTATGGGATAAAGTTTTCAAAATCTTTTAATTATAGTGATAGCCCTTGGCAGACTAATTTTGATGCTATGGCTAAGAAGTCGGCTCTGATCCAAGTCCTTAAGTATGCACCTAAGGCTATTGAAAGTCAGGCTCTAGTACAGGCGACTAACTTTGATAATGCTAACTTTGAAAAGTCTAGGACTGTTGAAAGCGGTGAGAGGGTTTATCAGGTTGATTATGATCTTGAGCCTACTGAGGTGGTCGAGGTCGAGGAGAAAGAGGCTCCAGCTAATGTCGATAAGGAGACTGGCGAAGTTATCGAGGTGGATAAGCAATCTGGATTATTTGATGATGATTTTGAGCCTGTCAAGGAGGTCTAATTGGGTGATAATAAGAGGTATTATTGGTTAAAATTAAAGGATGACTTCTTTGATAGTCGAAAGATGAAGAAGCTTAGAAAGGTGGCTGGTGGTGATACTTACACCATCATCTACCTTAAGCTCCAGCTTTTAAGCATAAATAATGAGGGAGTTATTGAGTTTGAGGGGACTGACGAAGATATTTATCACCAGTTGGCCCTTGATATCGACGAAGAAATTGACGATATAAAAATGACTTTGGCTTTTTGTAATGCTAATGATCTAATTGAGTATGTGGATGATGATGTTTTTCTAAGTGAAGTGCCAGCCTTGATTGGGTCGGAAACGGCTTCAACTAGACGTTCAAGGAAGCATAGAAGAAAGCAGAAGGCGTTGCAATCGAACGGTCAAGCGTTGCAATGCAACACCAATGCAACAAAATGCAACACAGAGCAAGAGCAAGATATAGAGCAAGAGCAAGAGAGAAGAGAAAAGAGTAAGAGCAGCAGAGAAGAAGAATTGACTTATCGCTGCTACTGCCAATTTATTAAAAACAATTCAAATATTGATGATAGGGACTTATTTGATAAGGCCATAGAACAATATGGTTGGAGAAATGTCCTATATACCCTAGTTGTGATTAGGGATGAAAGAAAAGTTAAGGTTTCTAGTTTCAAGTATGTGCTTGAGATGTTAAGGGATGTTGAAAAATACGATGACTTCACTGTTAGCTATGTGGCTAATAGGGAGATTAACGAAATGGAGAAAAAGGATGAAGATTGATTTAACTAATGATGAAATAGGTGTCTTGACCGCTTTGATTTTTGAACATCTTAACACCATAGAAGTTGAAAGATGGTTTGAAGGAATGGACGAAGAAAAAAGGGAAAAAGCAAGGTACTCGTTTCGTAACATAAAGTCTAAGATTCTTGCGGCAAACTTTATGGTTATGGCAGACATAATTAAGAAAGAAAAGGAGGATGCTGATGAATAAGGTAATTTTAATTGGGAGACTTACAAGAGATCCAGAGCTAAGATATACACAAAGTAATCAGGCGGTTTGCACTTTTACCCTTGCGGTGGATAAAAAGTTGAGCAGGGAGAAGAGAGAGGAAGCAGAGGCAACGGGGAGACCTACTGCCGACTTCCCTAGGATTATTGTTTGGGGAAAAAATGGGTGAGAATGCATCTAGATACCTTTTAAGGGCAGTCAATGTGCTGTCGAGGGCAGGATTCAGACTGGGTCCTTACCAAGATAGCGAAAGTGGAAAGACAGTTTATACTACTGACATAGTTGCAGAGAATGTAGAATTTCTTTCCAGATTAAGTCAGGACGAGAGTAAAAGCAATTCGGGTGTAAATACTAACCGAGGTAATAAAAATCAATCTGACGGCTTTTTTGAGGATGATTTTAGCGAGATTCAGGATGATGGAAGGATACCATTTTGATGATAGGAGGATTGTATGAATTTAGTTGTAGGATTTGTGAGTGGAACAGAAAGAAAAATTGCTATTGATAGTTTTGAAGTGAGTGAAGAATTAGGATGCATAAAAGCCTATAAACATGACATTCAAATTGGGATGTTTTCTTTTAATCAGGTTTGTTATTGGTTTGTGGAGGAGTGATGAAGACTTTAGTAATTAGATTTATAAATGGCGGGGCCGATACTATTGAGATTGACCATTATGAAATGAATGAGCGTACTGGCTATTTAAAATTTATTAGATGTGATGATTCTAATAAATTTTCAAAGCTTGGGATTGTTAATATTAATCAGATAGCTTATTGGTGGGTGGAAAATTAGATGAAGTTAGTCTTATATGGCAATCCTGCGACTAAGAAAAATTCGATGCAGATTTTCAGAACTCTAGGACTGGGCAACCTTTTTTGACCCAGTCTAAGAGGTACAAGGAGTATGCGGGGGATTGCGGGAGGCAGATTACGGGAAGTATAAGAAAGCTATTGATTATCCGATTAATCTTAAGTGTGTGTATTTTAGGCAGACGAAACATCGTGTGGATCTAACTAATTTACTTGCTGCGACTTGCGATATACTAACCGATTATGGGGTGATTGCTGATGATAATTATAAGATTGTGGTTTCTCATGATGGGTCTAGGGTGGATTTTGATAAGGAAAGGCCAAGGGTCGAGATTGAGATTGAAAGGATTGAAGAATGACTGATGAATCTATAAATGAATTAATTAAGATTGTTTTAAAAAGTGCTGATTATGGAGATGATTGTGAGTTAGTAGATAACTATTTAAGCTATATTGGATTAGGAAAATTCCATATTCAAGAAAATTACGAAGTGGTGTCAAAGGGATTATTGATTTAATAAAAGATAATGCAAGTTTGAAGTATACGATTGATTATTTTGCAGGATTGTCTTAAAGAATATGAAGAATTTAATGACAAGATTATGGATGTTTAACGAGGTTGACCTTTTGACACGACGAGGAAAAAGAAAGAGTCAAGAAATTTATAGAAGATATATTTGAGGGAGAAGAAGATGACAGAAATTAGACAGATTATTATAAGAGTGGAGGACTGAAGCCTTTGATGTGATAGATGCCTTTGATCTTGATTTTAACCTTGGTAATGCTTTTAAGTATATTGCTAGGGCTGGGAAAAAAGATAACAAGGTGGAGGATTTGAGGAAGGCTATAACTTATCTTAATCGAGAGATTGAGAAAGAGGAAAAAGCCAGACCATTCTGTATGCCAGATGCTTTTGAGAAAGCGATTATGGATTATGGGAGACAGGAGATTTATGAGGATTGATGAGCTTAGAAAATTGCTAAAGAAAATGAATATGATATCGAAATAAGGTATCAGGCAGGCTGTGAGGAAATTGTTTTATTTCAAATCATTATGGATTATTAGGCAAGTGGCTGTTATAAACAACGAAGTCAAGAATATAATTTTTATATCAATGGTTCTTGTAGTGTAAATGATTTAAACGTGATTAAGGCATCGATTAAATATGCGGAAACAGACCCTGAGGATAGGGAGGAAGAGAAGAAGTTTATTTGAAACATAGGTATTTGAGGTCCACTAGCGGTAATATTTTATATTTTTCTATTTACATTGAGTATGATTTTTTCTATTTTAACATATAGAAGACATAGTAGTGAACCAAGCAACAATTTACCCTTAAAGAGATTGAAGAAATCAAGAAAAAGTTGATACTGATTTGAAAGATTTTGAGTTGGTGGAGGTTGAAGAATGACCTTAAAACCAACTAAAGAGTTAAGGAATATGAGAAATACGGGTTTAAAAAGTGCAAAGGTAGTTATGGCAAAAACGGCTGCTATTACTTATGTGTAGCTAAAGGTTGCAAAATGATTTTTCTAAGCCAAGCAATGATTGATATTATAGATTGGTCTGATAGTGATCCTAGAATCCACAAAAGACCGAATTGTAGATATAGCGATACGAGGACAGCTTTAGATATCGTTACAGGTCTTGCAATTAATGGAATGATTATCACGGAATAATTGTTATAGAACGGAAGGTTGAAGAATGAAAGTAAAAGATTTAATTAAAGAATTATCTTTATATGACGGTGAAGATGATGTTTTAGCTTATTTTTATGAGAAAGAAAGCGATGTAGAGTACGAGTGCGATTTTAAGGTTGACGGCGATGTAATCCCTTTATTGAATCTGGAAGAAATTAGGAGGTATTGAAAATGACTAGAAAAAGGATATTAACGACTGGCTATTGTGGCTGATGGTTTTTAGGATTTTTGTGGATTTTCATGATTTGCAGGTTGCGATTTTGTATTTTGTTATGGCAGTAGTTTTGTTTTTAGCAGAAAGAGGATTGGAGAGATACTTTGAGAGGAGCAAGGCATGAAAGTAAAAGATTTTTTAGATTGGTTTTCTGACTATGACCCAGAAAGCGAATTGAAATTTGAATTGTTTGAATTAAAAGACGAGTTAAGGCGATGTGGAGTAGTTGAGACCCCTTTAGATGCTATAGATGTTAATTATTCTGATAAAACTGATAGTGTTTTTGTAACCATGAAATGGGGGATTAAGATGAAAAAATGTAAGCTTGAATTAAACGATAAAGAAGTGACGGCTGATTTTTATGGTATATATCAGTATTCTAAAATCGTTGATTTGCAACCTATAAGAGGAAGGTTAGAAGAGGGAATTATTACACTTCCAGTAGCTGTGGTTGATTATGGTCGTGGTTTAGAATTGGTAGATGTAAGAGAAATTAAGGCGGTTAGTGTAGAAGTTTAAGGGATTTTTTAGGAGTGAATGGAATGAATTTTGAGGATTTAAAAGATAAGGTTTTAAAATGGCAGATGATAAGGATTTGCTCC